>JAFGEZ010000029.1 GCA_016931295.1 Candidatus Krumholzibacteriota bacterium | reverse complement strand
TGCCGTTGGCGAGGAGCCGGCGGAGGCGCCGGGCCATGAAGCCGACGATGGGCACGGCCGGTCCCCAGAAGAGTCCGTGGTGCACGACGATGAGGTCGACCCGCGCGCGCGCCGCGCGCCGGATCGTCTCCTCGCAGGCGTCGACGGCCGTCGCGACGCGCCTGACCTCCCTTCGGCCCTCCACCTGGAGGCCGTTCAGGGACGAGTCGGCGCCGAAGGCGCCGATGTCGAGGGTATCGTCGATCCACCGCGCGAGCGTCGCGAGCCGCATGCCGCCTCCTCCGTCAGTATCCCATCGCCCCGAGGGCGCGCATCTCGTTCCCGAAGGTCTTTTCCAGTTCCTGCAGCGGCTCGTACCCCTCGTAGTCGAGGAGTACGCGCCCGAGATCGATCGCCTTCGCCTGGAGGGAGTCCCCCTGGAAGGCGAGGACGATCTCGGTGAAGGAGGCGCGGTGGATGCCCGTATCCACGACGAAAGCGCCGCCCGCCCGCTCGGCGTAGGTGCCCTGATGCGCACGGGGGCTGTTGATGAGCACGTCGATCCCCGGCACCTGCCCGGCCAGTTCCACGCTCCGTTCCCAGCCGAGGCGGCTCATTGCCACGATGACGCTGCAGCCGCGCTCGCGCAGTTTCGAGACGGTCTCGAGGGCGGCGATCTCGGGACGATTCACCGTGTAGAGCGATTGCACCTTCTCGTCGACGTCGTAGATCTCGGTGGGCAGGGCGAGGCTGAAGACGCCGACGCGGACGGCGTCCCGTCGGCCGAGGATCGTCCGCCTGCCGCCGACCTCGATCACGATGAAGGGTTCGCCGAGGGTTCCGTCGCCGCGCCGGTCGACGATGTTCGCCGAGGTGAGGGGGATGTCGTACCGGTCGGCCGTCTCGATCAGCCGTTCGCGGCCCATGGCGATCTCGTTGCCGCCGATCCCGACCGCGTCGTAGCGCATCAGTTCCATGCCGCGGAAGAAGAAGCGCTCCTTCGTCTCCTGGTAGTTGGTACGGCGTGCGAAGGAGAAGTTGCCGCCGTCGAGAAGGATCGTCGGGCGCTCGTTCTGGCGGTCGCGGATGAGGGCGGCCCACCGGGCCATCCCGGAATAGCGATCGGCCTTTCACCCGCAGGGTTCGCGGTAGCCGGCCAGGTCGGTCGTCACGAAGAGGCTGATCGATGTCCCCGGCGGCACGTCGGGCTGATCGCTCGTCGCGAGGTAGATCCTGAGGGGGATGTAGACGGCGAGGAGGATCGCCAGCAAGGCGAGGCCGGGGCGGATGAAGTTGAATCGCGGACTGCCTGGTGCTCTTCTCATGATCTCCAGTCGTGCGTTCCGGCCCGCGGCGTTCAGGTCCCCGTGGACGGATCGGCCGGGTCGTTCAGCGGTTCTTTTCCCAGTTCTTGAGCTTGGCGTAGAGCGTCGGTTTCGATATCCCGAGGAGCTTCGCGGCCTTGGTCTTGTTGTCGCCGGCGAACTCCACCATCTTGCCGCAGATGATCCCCTCGAGCTTCGGGAGGATCGGCTGGCCCTTCATCGACTGCGTCGCCTCGATCACCCGCGCGACAGCCGTCTCGATGTCCGCCTCGCTCCGCGCGATGAGCGTCTCCGTGCCCCGTATGATCTCCTCGGGAAGGTGCTCGGGGAGGATCGTGTCGCTCCGGGTCTTGATCGAGAGCCGGATGACGAGGTTCTCCAGTTCGCGCACGTTTCCCGGCCAGTCGTAGGCGAGCAGGTACGCCATCGCCTCGGGGCTGAAACGCTTTTTCGGAATATTGTACAGGCGGCAGAAGGTCGTCAAGAAGTGTTCGGCGAGGGGCGCGATGTCCTCGAGCCTCTCGTGGAGCGACGGGACGCGGATGGGGAAGATGTTGATCCGGTAGTAGAGATCCTCGCGGAACTTGCCCTCCTTGACGAGACGCAGCAGATCCTGGTTGGTGGCGGCGATGATGCGGGCGTGCGTCTCGATCTCACGCGTCGCCCCGACGCGGTAGAATTTCTGCTCCTCGAGCACGCGCAGGAGCTTCGGTTGCAGCGTGAGGGGGAGGTCGCCGATCTCGTTGAGAAAGATCGTCCCGCTGCTTGCCACCTCGAAGTGGCCCACCTTCTGGCGGTGGGCACCGGTGAAGGCCCCCTTCTCGTGGCCGAAGAGCTGGCTCTCGAGGAGGTCGTGCGGGATCGCCGCCACGTTGATCGCGACGAACGGCTTGTCACGGCGCGCGCTCGCCCGGTGGACCATCTTGGCGATCGTGTCCTTGCCCGTGCCGTTCGGGCCGATGAGAAGGACCGTCGTGTCCATGTCCTTGACCTGGTCGATCAGGTCGACGATCCCGCGCATGGCGGGGGAGACGATGATGATGTCCTGCTGCCGGCTTTTCGCCGTGTCGGCGGCGGGCGGGGGCGGGACGGCGGCGCCGCGCCGCTCGATCTCGGTGATCCGCTCGGCCAGCAGGATCCGCTCGAGGCCGAGAGCCACCTCCTGGCTGAAGGCGACGAGGAAGACGTGGTCGTCGTCGCTCGAGCCGAGCCCCGTCTTCGGCGAATCGAGGTAGAGGAAGCCGGTCACCTCGTCGCGGATCCACAGGGGGATGCAGATGATGCTCCGGTGCGCCTTGAGGAAGTGGCCGGTCAAGCGCCCCTCGGGGATGTGCGTCCGCGACGTGTCGAGGGGATATCCCAGTTGCCGGGCGATCTTCAGGATCGAGGTGACGTTCCGGTCGGTGAGGACGGCACCCTCGTCGAATCCCCCGGTGGCGGCGACGATCCGGAAGGAATCGCCTCCCTCGTCCTGCAGGATGAGCGCGGCTCGCTCCATCCCGGTGATCATGCGCACCGTCTCGGTGATCGTCTCGTGCAGCGAGGCGGCGTCGTGGATCGTGCGCATCAGCGAGATCACCCAGCAGAGTATGCGGAGACGCGAGGAGTCGTCGTCGATCTGCCCGACCGAGAGGGGGCTCCGCCGCTCGATCGCCTCGCGGAACTCCTGGATCCGGCGGGGGACCGTCTCGCTCTCGCCGACGAGCGAGGTGGCCCGCATCAGGTACTCGCGCGCCAGCGGCTCGTTCCCCTCCTCGAGGCACATCTCGCCGATCTCCGCGGTGATCGACGCGGCGACGGCCTTGCGGCCGAGCAGCGAAAGCTCGATGCCCGTTCCCTCGAGGAGCTGGCGGCCCTGCGCGCGCTTTCCGCGGGCGAGCTGGATCCGTCCCTCGAGGAGGTTGAGGAGGGCCGCCTCGAGGCGGGAGCCGATCCGGAGATTCAGCGCCCGCGCCTGGTTGAGGAGCTCGGCCGTCTCGGTGATCTTTCCCTCCCGGAGGCTCAGCTCGCCGAGCCGGCGGAAGACGACGGCCTGCTCGCGGAGCGAGCTCGTCTTTTGGCAGATGTGGAGATCGCGGAAGAAGAAATCTCGCGCCTCCTCGAGATTGCCCCGGCGGAACGCCGTCTCGCCCATCGTTCCGTAGGTCTCGGCGAGGAGCTGCTGGTTGCCCGTGTCCTCGGCGAGCCGGATCGCCGCGCTGCAGTTCTCCTCCGCCTCGTCGAAGCGCTCCATGTCGAGGAAGGTGAGGGCGATGTTGAGGTGGGCCGCGGCGAGGCCGTTGAGGTTGTTGCTGCGCCGTTTGATCTCCATGCTCGCCCGGAAGCTCTCGATGGCTTGCTGCACCTTGCCCATCGACCGGTAGACGAGGCCGAGGTTGTTGTAGCTCGCCGCAACGCCCAGGTCGTCGTGCGTCTCCTCGCGCAGCGCCAGGCAACGGTTGTGGCACTGGATCGCTTCCTCGTACTTGCTGCGGTTCCAGTTGATTGCGCCCATGAGGTTGTAGGCCTGCGCGACCTCGCAGGGATGCTGCTTCTTCTCGAGGAGCTTGAGGACGAGCAGGCAGTTCTCCCACGAACGGTCGAAATGCCCGAGGCGATAGTGCACCCAGGCGAGGTCGTTGTAGAGCTTGGAGCGCTCGTGCGCGAGGATGTGGTCGCCGTGCAACTCGAGGGCCTCCTCGAGGAGCGTCTCCGCCCTGAGGAATTCCCCCTTCTTCTCGAGTATCTCGCATTCGCGCCGCGCCGCCTCGACGGCGAGCGAGCGGAAGTTGCCCGCGAGGGCCGTTCCCTCCGTCTCCTGCCGGCAGCTGCGGTAGAGCGCCTCGGCGGATTCCATCCGTCCGATGAGGGCGAAATACTGTCCGATCTCGAGGAGAAGCTTGAGACGCAGCTCGGGGGGGAGATGCCGGTCGAGCCCCGCGGCCATGTAGCTCTCGTTCAGGTAATTCACCGCGCTCAGCCGCTTGCGCTGGAGGAGCTGCTGGAAGAGCTCGTAGCCGTTCAGCGCCGCCTCGCGGAGCCGCCCGCCCCGGGCGAGATGGAAATAGCCGTAGACGATCGGCGCCGTGCCGGTCTCCCGGAGGAAGAGGGCGATCTTCTCGTGGAGCTGCGTGCGGCGCTCCTCCGGCATCGATTCGAGGACCTCGCCGGCGAGGAGCCGGCCGGCCGGCCGGTAGACGAGGCCGAGATCGCCGCCGGTCATCTCCGAGTACTCGGCGCGCGTTTCGACGAGGCCGAGGGAGACGAGCTCGTGCAGGACGCCGTAGATACCGTCCCCCTCAGCCTCGTAGACGTCGAGAAGCACCGAGAGCGGGATCTCGAAGGAGAAGACGCAGAGGAAGGTGAGGATCGACCGTTCCTCGCCGTTGAGCGCGTCGAGGACGGACGACGCGTCCCGGCCCCCGACCGTTCGTTTCGCCGCGCGCAGGCGCGCGACCGTCGCGAGCAGGGAGAGGGGGTCGGCCGGGTCGAGGTCCGCGAGGATCTCCTCCTGCCGCCCGGCGGGCACGAGGTCGCCGAGGATGCGGCGAACGGCGTCCCCGTCGAAAGAGGGGATTTCGATCTCGTCGACCGGGATCTCCCTGCGGTCGGCGAGGTCGTGCAGCGTGTCGGCGAGCAGCGGTCCCGTGTCGTCGCCGGTCACGACGACGACGAGCTTGAAGCGGTCGATCTCCGCGCCGACGCGGTCGACGAGCCAGGCGCCCAAAAGGGGGTCGCCGTGGCGGTCGTCGACGATCGCCACGTCGCAGTCCTCGGGAGCCTCCGCTTCCTCGACGGTGCGGTAGAGTGCCTGGTCGCCCGGGAGGAAGGCGCGTGTGAAGCCCCACTCGTCGACGAGCCGACGGGCGGCCTCCGAGGCGAACCGGCTTTTGCCCGAGCCGGGCTTCCCGCGGACGATGACGAGCCGTCGCTCGCCGGCCGCCGCGCGGTGGGCGATCTCCTCGAAACGCTCCATCGCCGGGCCGACGGCCTCGAAACGCGGTCGGCGGCCCGCGAACACGGTTGGACGGGTCTCCGCCCCGACGGCGTCGGCGAGTCCGCAGACCGCGCCGGCGATCTCGTCGAGTCCCGCGCCGTCTCCGAGCCGGGCGAGGCGATTGGCCGCAGCGCGGCAGGCGACGCCCGCCGCGTCGTCGAGATAGCGCGCGACGATCCGGACGATGCGGGCGAGGGCCTTGAGATCAGCGACGACCCGGTCGCGCGGCTCGTTCGCTCTGCCGAGTATCTCGCCGAGCAACGTCGCCGGCAGCAGGTAGGCCGTCGGCAGGATGCGGAGGGATTCGTCGACGATGACGAGGGATTCCAGGCCGAGGTTGTCGAAGGTGAGCCCGCTCTCGAGCCGGCCCAGGACCTCCTCGACGAGCTGCCGGAGCAGGCGGGCGGCGGTCGCCGATCGCATCGAGGGCAGGGCTTTCGTGAGGGGAATCAGCTCGGCGTGCGGCAGCAGGATGTTGATGCTGTGATTGTTGCGGCGTATCCCCACGACCGGCTCGATCGCGCCGCCCCCCCGAGCGAAGAGCGAATCGCGCATCGCGAGATCCTCGACGGAGATCGAGACGTGGTCGGGCGGAGGCAGGGTGAAGAGGAGGAACCGCCGCTCGCTCAGGGTGTCGGTCACGCCGAGTCCGCGCCACGGCGGGTAGTCGCCGAGGATCGCTCCGGTCTCGTACCGGGAGACGAATCCCTGTTCGTAACTGTTGTTCTGCATCGCACGTCACCGCGATATGACAAGAAATTTGACCGGTAAAATTACTTTACCCGAGGTGCGGCGTGAGCGCAAGGAGAATGTGGGAGACAACTCAGGGGATGTAGAGCATCCGGCCGCAGTTCTCGCAGGTCAGCAGTTCGGTGCGGAGGGCGGCGGAGAAGAAGGAGGTGGGCAGCTTGACGAAGCAGCCGAGGCACTTGTCGCCCGTCACGGGCAGGATCGCCACCTTGAAGTGTCCGGCGAGCCGCTCGTACCGGTTGAGCAGCATGGTCGGGATCTTCGCGGCCAGGTCGCTGCGGGCCTGCGTAAGCTCGTCGAGGCCTTCAATCTTGAATCCCATGTTCTCGAATTCCTGCGTGGTCGACGCGTCGTGCATCTCGCGGATCATGATGTCGAGGTCCTGCAGCGCGACGAGGAGGCGGTATTCTTCCTTCAACCCTGGTTACCCTCCGAGGATCTGCGTGAGCGTCTCGAAATCGGTGCAGTCGCAGAGCAGCGAGAGCTTGTCCGGTTTCTGGACGAGGTTGATGAGCTCGCTGAGGATGGCGAGATAGGTGGTCGCGCTCCTGTCCGAGGGCGCCAAAATCAGGAAGAAGACCTGCGTCGGCTTCCCGTCGAGCGATTCGAAGTCGACGCCGCCGGCGGATCGGCCGAAGAGGATGGTGAGTTCCTTGATGGCCAGCGATTTTCCGTGGGGGAATGCGACGCCGTCCCCGAGCCCCGTGCTGCCGAGGCTCTCGCGGTTCTTCAGCATCTCCATGATGAACGCTTCGTCGGAGATGCGACCCGTGCCGGCGAGGTGTTTCACCATCTCCTGAAGAACGGAAAGCTTCTTCTTCGAGCGGAGGTGAAACAGGCAGAGATCGTCTTCAAAGAACGTGATGAGTTTTTCGGCTTCCATATTCGGCATTGCTTTCATGGTCGAGACTATGACTGATATAACAATTTGACATTTTCTTGTAAACGATTTTTTATTACCATGCTCCGGATTTTCGCAATACCCGTAATTACACCTATGTTCGGGGAGGGCGCGTGGCGGACGAAGAAGAGGGTCTCGTCGTCAGGATTCAGGGCGCCGATTACGTCGTCGAGACGGGAATCGGCGAACTGCGGTGCTCGCCGCGGGGGCGTTTCCGCCTCGCCGACGACCCCGAGGAGAGCCTGCCCGTCGTCGGCGATCGCGTCCGCGTCCGCCGCGAGGCGGACGGCGAACGGGCGACCGGCGGTCTCGTCGTCTCGATCGAGCCGCGTCGCACGCGGTTCGTGCGCATGGATCCGGCGAAGCGGCGCCGCTACCGTCTGATCGGGGCGAATCTCGACCGTGTGCTCGTGGTGACGGCGGCGCGCGATCCCGCGTTCAACAGCAGGCTCCTCGACCGGATGCTCGTCGCCGCCGCATGCGGCGGGATGGAGCCGGTCATCGTCGTGAACAAGATCGATCTCGCCCCCGCCGGCGACGGGCCGCCGCCCGCCGTCTACGCGGAAATGGGATACGCCGTCGTTCGCTGCTCGGCCGTCACGGGGGAGGGGATCGAGGAGGTGCGGGCCGTCGTCGAGGAGGGGATCTCGATCCTCGCCGGTCCCTCGGGAAGCGGGAAGACGTCGATCGTCGCGGCGCTCGAGCCGGGGCTGGAGCTGCGCATCGGGGACGTGAGCGACCGGACGGGGAAGGGACGGCACACCACCACCCACTTCGAGCTGCACCGCCTCTCCGGGGGCGGATGGCTCGGCGACTCGCCCGGCATCCGCGAATTCGGCATCTGGGGCGTCTCGCAACAGACGCTCGACGAATACTTCCGTGATTTCGAGATCCATCGCGACTCGTGCCGGTTCTCCCCCTGCACGCACAGCCACGAACCGGGCTGCGCCGTCAAGGAGGCGGTCGCGTCGAAGACGATCGCCGCGGAGCGGTACGACAGCTATCTGCGGATCCTCGAGACGCTGCCGGAACGTCTCGCCTGACGAAGAGGAGGGCGGCCGGGGAGGCCGCCCTGAGGTAAGGAGGGACTAACGGTGGGTTGCATGATCCGCTCTCAGTTGTTGGTACGCCGAAACGGCCGAAGAGTTTCATTTTTTTTCCATGTTCCCGGGCGGTGCGGGTGAACACCAGGAAACTGGAGAAGCGTGGCAAGATCGCTCTCGCACGCCTGCTCGCCCCCTTCGCCGGCGCGAGGCCGGTGCCCGCATCGGCGATCGATCAGCTCGACGTGCGCCGGCTGCTCCTCATCCGGCAGCACAACCAGATGGGCGACATGCTCCTCGCCGGCCCCGTCTTCCGCGGCCTGCGCCGACGGTTTCCCGGCGCGCGGATCTCCCTCCTCGCTGCGCCGATCAACACCGACGTCATGCTGAACAACCCCTGGGTCGACGAGGTGTTCGTCTACGCGAAGAAGGCCGGTCACCGCAATCCATTCGCGCTCGCCGGGTTCGTCCGCGAGCTCCGGCGCCGGCAATTCGACGTGGCGATCGTCCTCGGGTCGGTCTCCTTCTCGGTCACGAGCATGCTTCTCGCCGCGGCGAGCGGGGCGCGCGTGCGGATCGGCGTGACGAGCGCCCCCTTCGGGCACGATCTCTCCTCGCGCTACTACAATGTCGAGCTGCCCGTCGCCCCGGAAAACGAGCCCATGCACGAGAGCGAGCGCAATCTCTTCTCCCTCCGGGCGATCGGCGTCGACGAGACGGATCTCTCCCCGCTGCTCGTGCCGACGGCGGCGGAGGAGGCGTCCGCGGCCGCGTTCGTCGGGGAACGGCTCGGCGATTCCCCCTTCGTCGTGATCCACCCGGGCGCGGGAAAGCGGCGGAACATCTGGCCGCCCGAGCGGTTCGCCGCGGTCGCGACCCGCCTGGGCGAGACGCGCGGCCTCGGCGTGGTTGCCGTGAGCGGACCGGTGGACGCGCCGGTCCTCGCGCGGCTCCTCGCGGCGGGGATCGCGCCTGCGGCGACGGTGGAACGGCCGCCGGTGGGCTTTCTCGGCGCATTGATGCGCCGCGCGGCCCTCGTGCTGTGCAACGACACCGGCGTGATGCACGTCGCCGGGGCGGTGGGGGCGCGATGCGTGGCGGTGTTCGGGCCGACCGACCCGTCGCGGTGGAAGCCGGCCGTCGACTCGGTCGTGGCGGTGCGCGGTCCGGACGGCACGGTGGACAGCGTGACCGTGGGGATGGTGGTTGACGCGGTGGAGAAGATCCTCGGCTAGTTTCTCGCCGGCACGAGCTGGATGCGCAGCTGCATCGTCTCGTCGGGGGCAACGAAGACGCCCTGAGACCACGTGCCGAATCCCGCCTTCTTCAACTCGACCTTGTGCGCGCCGGCGGGGAGGACGAGGAATCCGGCGAGGGGCGTCGTCCCCTCGAGGACGTCGTCCACGTAGACCTGCACGCCGGGAAGGGTCGAGAGGGCGATTCGCCCCGTGATTTGCTCGAGGTCGATCCGGCGACGCGACAGCTCGCCGCGCGTCACGAGGATCCTTTCCCGGTACTCGCGGAATCCCTCGGTCCGGCAGACGAGCTCGTGCTCGCCGGCGGGGATCTCGACCGGTCCGACGCCTCGTCCCCGCGCGATGATCTCCCCGTCGACGATGATCGCGGCCGCCTCGTCGAGGACGATCTCGAGAAGCCCAGCGGCCGGCGCCTGCTCCGCCGCGGGCTCCGCGGGGGGCTCGTTCGCCGCCGGCTCCGCCTCCAACTCCTCCGCCGGGGGCGGGCCGTCGATCTTCCCGGAAAGACCGGCGTCCGGCTTCTCGACGTTCTTGCCGGCCGCCGGCGCCGCGGGCCGCGCGGTCGTCGTGTCGGGCGTGTCGGCGCCGCCGCCGGTCGTGTCGCCGGGCGGCGGATCGGCCGGAATGAACGCCGTGCCCGCCGACGGGAAGGCCTCCGGTCCGGCGATGAGGAGGTTCGGCGCCGCCTCGCCGGGATCGGGGGCCCGGAGGGCCGCGACGCGCTCGCGCAGCGTCGCCAGCCGCCCGGGATCGCTCCACAGGAGGTAGGCGCCGGCGAGGGCGAGGCAGGCGGCAATGGCCGCCGGCGCGAACCGCCCGCGTTTCCGGCGGGGACGTTTCTTCGGTCGGGCCGGGCGGATACGGTCGGACTGGGGCTCGCGCCACCCCGTCACGAGCCGGCGAAGCCGGTCACGCGAGCCGACGAGCTGTTCGGGGCCGAGTGCCGTCTCGATCGCGCGCGCCATCTCGAGGGCCGTCCGGTAGCGCCGGCCCGGTTCCCGCTCGAGGGCCTTCATGACGACCTCCTCGGCGGCAGAACCGATCGCCGCGACGATCCCCGAGGGACGGCGGGGCGTTTCGCCCGTGATGTTCGAGATGACGGCGGCGTAGTTCTCCGCGAGGAACGGCTGCACGCCGGTCATCATCTCGTAGAGGACGGTGCCCAGCGAGAAGATGTCGCTGCGGCCGTCGATGTTGTCGCCGATCGCCTGTTCGGGCGACATGTACAGCGGCGTGCCGAGCATCGTGGAGGCGACGGTCTGGCGGATCTGCGCCTGGTGGAGCTTCGCCAGCCCGAAGTCGGTGATCTTGACGGCGCCGTCGTTCGATACCATGATGTTGGCCGGCTTGACGTCGCGGTGGATGATGCCGCGCTGGTGCGCGTGGTCGAGGCCGAGACAGATCTCGCGGGCCAGGAGCAGCGCGAGATCGGGATCGATCGGGCCGTGCCGCTCGATGATCTCGCCGAGGTTCCGCCCCTCGATGAAATCCATCACGATGTAGTATTCGCCGTGGGTCGATCCGAAATCGATGATCCGGACGATGTTCTCGTGGTCGAGGCTCGCCGCCGCCTTCGCCTCCATCTCGAACCGGTGCGTGAACTGCGCGTCGCCGGTGAGATGCGGGTGGAGCCGCTTGACCACGACCGGGCGGTCGAGGGAGGTCTGGATGGCCTTGTAGATGACGGCCGTCCCGCCCGAGGCGATCGTGCCGAGGATACGATAGTTCCGCTGCTCGTTGCCGTTCATCGCGCCGCCGCCAGTCTCGAGGCCAGTGATTCCGGCAGCCCCGACGTCCGGATCCGGTTCTGCGCCGATCCGACGTCGTAGGCGACCCGGCGGATCGAGATCCGCCCCTTCTTCGTGTCGACCAGCGCGAAACAGGCCGCCGCGTTCCCGTCGCGGGGCTGTCCGACGCTGCCGACGTTCACCAGGTACCGCGCGCCCGGCTTCGCCTGGACGACGTTGTTGCCGACGACGGCGCATTCGCCGTCCGGCCGCCGGGCGATGATGCCGGGGACGTGCGTGTGCCCGACGAATACGAATCGTTCGGCCGAGGCGTCGAGCGCCTCCCGCGCCTGCCCGACGGTGCTGATGTAGGGCCAGTCGAGCGGGGCGACGGGTGAGGCGTGCGCGAAGAGACACCGGTCGTGCCGCCGGATCGGATCGAACCGCTCGATCGCCGCGCGGTGGGGAGGATCGAGACGCCGCGTCGTCCAGCCGATCGCCTCGCGGGCCGTGAGCGAGAAGGACTCGACGCTCTGGATGCCGACGGCGGCGAGATCGTGGTTGCCGGCGACGCGGATGTCGGCCGTCTCGTCGACGATCTCGACGCAGCGCGCCGGGTCGGCCCCGTAGCCGACCACGTCGCCGAGCGAGACGACGATGTCGGGGCGCAGCGAGTCGATCTCCTCGACGATGCGCTCGAGGGCCTGGACGTTGCCGTGGATGTCGGAGAAGACCAGGTATCGCATCCCGTCACCTCTTGAAGACGAATTCGTCGGCGCCGATCGAGATCAGGTCCTCCTCGTCGAGGACCTTGTTGTCGGTCTCCTCGCCGTTGACGCTGACTTTCCGCCGCGACGAGAGGCGGTTCAGCACCCAGTCGCCCCCGTTGCGCGTGATCTCCGCCGCCAGGCGCGGCGACAGCAGGCCGCCCACCCGGATGTCCGCGTCGGCGCTTTTCCCGATGACCAGCCGGTCCTTGCCGAGCACGTGCTCCTCGTGCGTGTCGCGCCGGTAGAGCCGGGGCGCCGGGGCGTCGAGGGGAAAGCTCACCGAGAACTCGCCGCGGGACCGTTCCGCCGGGCGGTCGTGGAAACAGGGCACGATCATCGTCCGGTCGAGTTCCTCGAGCGGGTTCTCCTCGCCCGTCGACCTCTGGAAGAGGATGTCGTACTTCCCGATCCGGATGACGTCGCCGTCGGCGACCGGCGCGCGCTCGATGGGCTCGCCGTTCAGCGAGGTGCCGTTCCGGCTTCCGAGATCGCAGACGACGTAGCCGCTCCGCGTGGAGCGGATGACGGCATGCCTGCGCGACACGCCGAGGTTGTCGATGACGATGTCGTTCTCCGGCAGCCGGCCGATCGAGATCTCCCGCCCGGTGACCGTGTAGGTCTTGAGCGGACGGTTCTTCAGGCGGACGACGAGACGCGGCGGCTGGAGGAGGAAGAGGGAGGAGACGGATCCCTCGTATCCCTCGGGCACCGGGCGGGCGTCCTCTGCGTGGGTGACCACGAGATCGTTGAAGAGCCGTATCTCGAGCGGACGGTGGGTCGAGAGCGTGTAGACGCGGACGAGGAAATCCTCGCGCGGATTCCCCTCGCGCAACCTGGCGTCGACGCGGTCGACGAAGCACGAGCCGCCGCCCCGGCCGTAGCGGTACATCACGAGCGTCCCCGGCCGCGACGCGGTGAGCAGGGCGCCGGCGCTTTCGGCCTCGGCGCGGTCGAGGAGCTCCTCGAGATCGACGAGCGAGGAGCTGACCTTGAGTTCGGGGCTCTTCTGCAGGTAGACGAGGAGCGAGTGGTAGAGGAGAAGGCTCGTCCCGTAGACGACGATGCGCGGGAACTGCGTCCGGCGGAGCGTCGTGAAGAAATCCCGGATCGTGATTCCCGCGAAGCGGTCCCCTCCGTTCGCGCCGGTCCAGTAGATCTGGCCCTCGCGGAGGAAGGCGAGCAGCTGCGTCTCGGCGCTGAAGACCTCGACAACGAGCGGCGTCGTCGCGCTCGTCTCGAGGAAACGGCGGAGCACGGCGTCGAAGGCGGCGGGATCGAAGTCCCGCGGCTCGAGCAGCACGCGGTCATATGATATCTGCAGCCGTTGCATCGAATTCCGTTTCCCGGTCGGATGGTGACACCCGGGCATTCGCAAAAACGGTGCCAACCCGCGCGATTCCGGCTGCATCTGTAACTTGTCTGTTTTCAATGGCATTTCTGTTGATTTTCCCGGGGCGACGTGATACAATCGGTAATCGGCCCTGAAAGTGGTAAGATTCCGGCGTCCTTTCCGGTGTCCGCGTCTTCCGTTTTTCCAGCGGCCACAGCGGTGGGGATGGGTACGGTCTCGCGGCCGCGCGATCCCTGTTGTATCGTACCGTTCCGATAGGAGGTCACACGTGGGGGCGACCGGTCAGGTCAAGTGGTTCAACGAGAACAAGGGTTACGGCTTCATCAAGCAGGAAGCCGACGGGCAGGACATCTTCGTGCACTATTCGGACATCCAGGGGGAAGGGTTCCGCACCCTGAGCGAGGGCGACAACGTGGAGTTCGAGGTCGAGCAGGGGGAAAAGGGACTCCATGCGCGGAAGGTGAAACGGGTCTAGCGAACGCGACACATATCGCTGTGACGGACACGGGGGAAGCGACGCTCGCGCTTCCCCCGTTCCGTATGCGGCGTGGACCGGTCGCGGCCGCGCGACGTGTTCAGTCGCGCCTCGATTCGGCGTGGAAACGCTTCAGGTTGCGTTTCGCCTTCTCGTTGGACGGGTCGATCTCGACGGCCTTCGCCCACGCGTCGATCGCCTCGTCGAGCCGGTCGAGCTTGTAGAGAGCGTTCCCGAGATTCGTGTAGGCCGAGCTGTTGTCCCTGCTCCGCCCGATCGCCTCGTTGTACATCTCGATCGCCTCGGTGTAGGAGCCGAGGCGGTAGAAGACGTACCCGAGGTTGTTGTAGGTCGCGGCGAGGTCGGGATTCAGCTCGAGGGCCTTCCGGAAGGCCTCGGTCGCCTTCTCCTCGTCGCCCATCTCGGTGTAGGTGAGGCCGAGGTTGTTGTGGGCCTCGGTGAAGCCGGCATCGATTTCGAGCGCCGCCTCGAAAAGCTCGAGGGCTTTCTCGTACTGGCCGTTGTGGTAGGCCATCACGCCGGCGTTGTTGAGGCGCTTGGCCTCGGCCGCCTGGCGGCGCTGCTCCTCCTCGAGGAGCGTCTTCCGCTGGTTCTCGACCATCTCGACGATCTCGCCGTGGTTTTCCGAGAGATCGCGGACGATCCGCTCGTTGTCGCCGAGACCCTTCTCCAGCGCGTCGAGATTCTTGTCGAGCACGCCCTTCCATTCGGAGACCTCGCGGCGGAAGCTCTCCATCTTGTCGTCGCTGGACTCGATCCGCCCCTCGAGCTCCTCGGTCTTCTCGGCGAGCGTGTCGGTGATGCTCTCGATGATCAGCTTGTTGTCCTCGGCGATCGTGCCGATGAGGTCGCCGACGGCGCCGAGCCGGCGTTCGATATCGCCGCTCAGCTCCTCGCGCATCTCCTTCCAGCGCTCCTCCATCTCCTTGAAGAGGCCGATGATGTCGCCGGTGCTCGTCTTCTGGAATTCGTACGCCTTGTCGATGTCCGCGCGGACCTCCTCGATCCCGGCACGCACCTCGTTGTCGTTCGTTTCGCCGGCGACGGCCTCCATCATCGCCTCAAAGCGGCAGGCGCCGTTCTCGTCGTCGTGGAAGCGGCACATCGCGCCGAGGCAGGCCACCTCGCCGCGGAAGGACTTGGCGATGAACCGCACCGGGGTGTCGTTCGTTCCGTCGGCCGTCTCTTCCTCGTCGACGGCCGGCTCTTCCCCGGCGTCGTCGATATCGGTGTCGGGGTTGAGGAAGATGTCATCCTCCGCGGCCTCCTCCCCGTCGGCGATGGTCTCGGGCGCCGCCTCGAGATCCCCGGCGTCCGCCTCGCGGACGAGCAGTTCGCGCGCGGACTCCTCGAGTATGGAGGCCTGCGTGATCAACGGACAGATTCTCATGACCGATCCTCGCTTTCCGCCGCGACGGGTTCGAGCGCACCCGTCTTTTCAAGTACTGCCGCATCATCCGTCATCTCTATCGTCTTCGCGTAGTTCCTGCCGGCCCGCTCGACGGCGTCGAGCCAGTCGCCGCGCAGGGCGGCGATCCTGCCGAAGGCCGAGGCGGCCCGCAGCCAGTCGCCGATCCGTTCGCTCGCCGCTCCCTCGATGTAGAGGAGCTCGGCGTCGATGTCGTCGCCGCGCCGCTCCCGCCTGTCCGCCGCGCCGACAGCGGCGAGCGCGAGAAGCGGCCGGTCCAGGGAGAGGTACGCGCGCGCGAGGATCGCGGCGCGGACGCCTCCCTCGAGAGAAGCCGCCGCGGCGATCTCCATCGCCGCCTCCGCTTCGCCGCAATCGACGGCGAGGCGCGCGAGGCGCGCCGATTCGTCGGCGGACAGTTCGGCGAGTCGGCCGACGCAGCCGTCGATCTCCCGGCGGCGCCGGGCGGTCGAGGACCGCTCGATGCGTTTGAGCACACCGGCACGGTCGGGCGCGTTCCCGAGGACCGCGCGGAAGATGTCGGCGGCGCGTTCGCCGCGGCCGGCCGCCTCGAGCATCTCGGCGAGCTCGATCTCGATTTCGAGGGCGTTTTCCTTTCCGAGAATGTCGATCCCGCGGCGCATGAAGGCCTCGGCCTCGTCGATCTTCCCGGCTCTGGCGAGGAGCTGTCCGCCGAACGGGAAGTGGGCGGGCTCGGGCGCCGCGTCGACGAGCGCCTCGAGCCGCCGGAAGATCTCCTTCGCCTCGCAGCCCCGCGCGGCGCCGGGGGCGGAGAGGAGGGCGAAGGCCGGTTCGTGGCGCCCGCCGGCGATGAGGGCGTCGGCGCGCAGCAGGCGCCGTTCGCCGTCGATCGTCTCCGGCCACGAGGCCGCGTCGAGACCGGCGAGGACGCGTTCCCAGCATCCGGTGTCGATGTCGAGGGCGCGCCTGAATGCCTTGATCGCCCCGCCGTGGTCGCCGCGGCGGGCGAGAAGCCGTCCCCACGGCACGATGAAGCGCGGGTCGCCGCCGAGCGCGTCGAGGAACGGAGCGACCGCTTCCCCGATCGCCTCGGGCGGTTCGTTCTCGAGCTCGAGCAGGCGCAACGCCGGCGCCAGCGATCCCTCGACGTCGCCGCCGCGCAGGCGGATCGTCGCGAGCAGCCGGTTGGCCGCGATATGATCGGGCATGACGCCGAGCAGCTCGTCGAGGATCCCGGCCGCGGGGCGGTCGAGATCGCCGCCGTCGCCGGCGAGACGCTCGAGGATCGCCACGGCCTCGTCGGGGCGTTTCTCGATCACGCGGTTTCTCGCGAAGAGAAGCGCGAGCCGGGTGTCGTCCGGCGCGCGGCCGGTCGCCGCGGCGAGATCGGCGCCGAGGGCGGCCATCTCGCCGGCCGGCCCGTTCTGCGCCGCCGCGAAGAGCCTGCGCGCGTCGTCGCTCCTCCCGTCGTTCAGCGCGATCGTGCCGAGGAGCCGCGAGAGCGTCCACGGTTCGACGCTCCGCGGGAGCGCCGCTTCGAGACGCTCGCGGATCGTCGTCCGGAAGGCGCCCGAAACGGCGAGGCATCGTTCGAAGGAGCCGACGGCCTGTTTCTCGTCGCCCATCCGCAGCAGGCAGTCGCCGAGGAGGAAGGACGCCTCCGCGTTCTCCGGCTCGCGCTCGATGACGCGCCCAAGCTCCGTCTCGACCGCCCGCAGGTCGGCGTCGGGGGCCGTCAAGGCCAGCGCGATGCAGCGGAGGCCGTCCCTGCTGTCGCCGTCGCCGCTCGAGAGGCGCGCGCCGTAGATGTGGAGCGCCGCCGCGTCCGGTTCGGGAAGCGAGGCGACCGCGCGGCGGAGCGTCTCGCGCGCGAGATCGTCGTGCCCCATCCGTACGGCCGCGGCGAGCATCTCTTCCCAGAGGCCGCGTTCGGTCGGATTCGCCTCGACCAGGGCGTTGAAACGGTCGAGGACGTCGCGGATCTGTCCGGGATCGAGCTCGAGCGTCCGGCACAGGTGGCGCGCCGCCTGGACCGGCCTGTCGTCGTCGAGATGCAGGTGGTAGAGGGCGAGGTGCAGGGTCGGGTTGCCGTCGAAGCGGGCGAGCGCCTCCTCGTAGATGGCGAGGAGATCGAAGCGGAAGGCCGCGCTCCGAAGCATGATGCCGTCGAATTCGAGGACGGCCCGCTCGACCGCGCCGCTCTCGAGGTGCGCACGCGCCTGGAGGATGCGCAGGGGAAGCGCGAGATCCAGGTCGCCGAGCCCGTCGACGAGGGAAACCGCGCCGGGCCAGCGTCCGGGCCCGTCGGCCGCCGCGGCGATCGCTTCGGCGAGGGCCTCCTGGTCGCCGCCCGCCCGGATGTACTCGCGCACCCAGGGAAGCGCCTCGTCAGGCGTGCCGCCGCGGATCGCGGCCTGGACCGCGGCCGAGACGGTGTCGATGTTGACGCCGCAGTGCGTCAGGATCGCCCCGGTGATCTTCATCAGGTCGTCGTTGTCCGCCGATCCCCGCTCCTCCATCTCGCGGGCGATCCGTTCGGCTTCCGCCGCGTCGCCGCGCATCGCGCAGAGTTCCGCCTCGAGAAGACGCAGCGCCGGATCGTCTGACGACGCGGTCGCCTCGTCGACCATGCCGCCGAGCGCGTCGAGCTGCGAGCGGTCCAGCTCGAAAGAGCGCCGCACGGCCGCGGTGGCCGCCTCCCAGGCTCCGTCATGGAGATGGATGCGGGCGATGAGCCGCTGCGCCGGGCCGGTGAGAAGGATCTCCTCGCGTTCCCCGATCCACCGGAGGATTGCCTCGCCGCACGACCGGTCGCGCAGGTAGCAGCGCTCGAACGCGTCGACGATCCCGGCGACCAGGCCGATGCGCGCGGCCGTTTCGGCGAAGAGCATGACGACGGCGATCGTCGCGTCGAAACGGGCCGCGAGCAGCTCGAGCCGCCGGGCGGCCGTCTCGGCGCGGCCGACCCGGCCGGTGAGAAGCCGGTGGATCTCCCCGTCCGGCGGCGCATCGTCGGCGGCCTCGACGAAGCGCCGGATCGTCTCCACGCCCGCCGCCGTCTCGCCGAGACGCACGAGCGTCTCGCCAAGGAGCAGATCGTGCGCGGGAGAGGGCGAGGGATGCCCCTCCAGCACCTTCCGGAGCCGGTCGAGCGGCGGATCGTCGAGCTCGAGGCACTGGAAGAACCGGGTTTCGGCCTTTTCGGGATGCTCGAGGATGATCGAGGCGAGGCCGATGTGGAATTTCGTTTCCGCGTCGTCTGGGATCTCGCGTTCGAGATCGACGAGGATCTCCCCGACGGCGTGCGCGATCTCGGGCGCCTTCGGCAGGACGCTCCCCAGGGCGGCCGCCGCCTCGGCGTGGCGGCCGGTCTCGAGGAGACAGAGTCCCAGGAGGAGCGCGGCGTCCGTCGAGCCGGGAGACCGGCCCTGGCCGTTCTCCTCGAGCGAGCGTTTTCTCGTCCGGGCCCGTTTCGCCAGGTCGTCGGGCAGCGGGGCGGGGGCGCGGCGCAGCAGGTCGCGCACCGCGTCGATCTCGCGACCGCGGACGAGCACCTCGAGGAGGAACCACGCGAGCGCGGGATTCCAGGTGTGCAGGCAGGTTTCGCGCGTGAGATCGAGCAGGTTGCCCTTCTCCCGCGGATGGTGGCGCATCACCGACTTGAGCAGGCGGGTCGCCTCGTTGAAATCCTCCGTCTCGAAACAGAGCTGCACCGCCTCGACGGCGAGATCGTAGTCGTCGGGCCATTTCCTGAGCCCCTCGACCGCCCGCTGGCGGGCCCGCGCGAGGTCGCCCTTCTCGCGGTCCTGGTAGACCTTGCGAAGCACCTTCTCCTGAGTTTCGAACACGTCGTCTCCCCGATTCCCGATGTCGATTGTCGAATGATCGCCCGGTTGAGCACGCGGACACCGGAAAACGAGCGAAATGCATACCATACGGGCGATCATTTTCGGCGAGCCTTTAACCGTTGCATTTCCGGGCACTTGGATGTACAGTGGCCCCGTCCGGACGCGCCGGTGTCACGGCGCCGGTTGCATTATGCATAACTCGCGTGCGACGGCGGGTTTACCGGAAAAGGGGGATGGAGGGCCATGGGCGCGCGCTATACCGTCTCGACGGAGATCGGGTTCTCCGCCTCGCATTCCCTCTCGCACCACGAAGGGGACTGCCGGCGGCTGCACGGCCACAACTGGATCGTGCGCGTCAGCTACGAGTTCGAGCGTCTCGACGACGCCGGCCTCACCGTCGATTTCCTCGTACTCCGCAGGCAACTCGAGGCGGCGATCCTGCCGCGGTTCGACCACCGCCACCTCAACGACATGCCTCCCTTCGAGGGCGTCGATCCGACCTCCGAGCGGATCGCCGCGGAGATTTACCGGGTCCTGAACGAGGAGGCCGTCTTCGATCGCGGCCGTCTCGTCGAGGTCGAACTGTGGGAGACCCCGGTCGACATGGTGCGATACCGTGAAGAGGGCTGAGCGGGGCAATCGGGGCGCGCTCGCGCTCGTCTCGGGCGGTCTCGACTCGACCGTCTCGCTCGCCCTCGCCGTGGAGCGCGGGATCGCGGCGGCCGTCCTCTTCTTCGACTACGGCCAGAAGGCGCGTCGCGCCGAACTGTCGGCCGCGCGGCGCCTCGCCGCGCACTACGCACTCCCCTTCGAGCTGATCGACCTGCCATGGCTCGGGCGACTCTCCGCCTCGGCGCTCGTCGAGGGGGGCGCGCCCCTGCCCCATCCCGCCGCGCCGGACCTCGACGACCCGATGAGCGGGGCGTCGCGGGCCGTCTGGGTCGAGAACCGGAACGGGATCATGCTGAACGCCGCCGCCGCGGTCGCCGCGGCCCGCGGCCTCGAAACGATCATCGTCGGATTCAACCGCGAGGAGGCGGCGGCCTTCCCCGACAACGGCCCCGCCTTTCTCGACGCGGTCAACGCCTCCCTCGCGCTGGGGGTCCGGTGCAACCTAACCGTGGCGAGCCCGACGATCGCGATGGACAAGGGGGAGATCGTTTGCGAGGGGGTGCGGCTCGGCGTGCCCTGGGAGATCGTCTGGAGCTGCTACGACGGGGAGGACGAGATGTGCGGCGTTTGCGAATCCTGCCGCCGGCTCCTGCGCGCCGTCGAGGGGACGCCGGCGGCCGGCCGCGTCCGTTTCCGGAAGGAGTCGCGATGAAGAACACAACCTGGCGACTCGTCGAGACGGCCGTGCTCGACGAGGGCATCGACTACGACGGCACGCAGTTGCGCAGCCACTTCGTGCGCGCCCGCGGCGGGATCGCCGGCGACGGTGTCGTCGCCTTCTTCGGCGCCTGCGAGGTGTCCGGCGAGCAACTCGTCGATCTCGAGGACCGCGAGGCGGGCGACCGGATCGTCGCGAAACGGATGCTCCACTTCATCGGCGAGCACTTCGGCGCTCCACTGCGCGAGGTCGACTGGCGACTGCTTCTCTTCGCTCAGATCCTGCGGGACCGGATCGAGGAGCTCGCCCCGGGTGTCCGGCTCCGGCGGGATGGGGACGACCTCTTCCTCGGGGAGCGCAAGCTCACCGTCGCGATCGCCACGGCAACGCCGACGTCCTGCGTGTTCCACCTCGGGGTGAACGTCGATCCGGCGGGCGCGCCGGTGTCGGCCGTCGGACTGGCCGAACTGGGCGTCGACCCGCCGGCGCTCGCCCGTCTCGTCCTGGGTCGCTACGCCGCCGAGTGCGAGCGGGTGGAGGCGGCCATGCGCAAGGTCAGGGGAACGTCGTGACGCGCGCGCCGTTTCGCGCGACGAGCGACGGCCGGTGGCCGCGCGCGGAAGGGCGGCGGCCGTGACGACGCCCGCGACGGCATACGTGGCCGAGCTCTTCCGTTCGGTGCAGGGCGAGGGCCCGTGGGTGGGGGCGCTCCAGGTGTTTTTGCGTCTGGCGGGCTGCCGACGGCGGTGCCCCTACTGCGACACGAACCGGTTCCGCCATCGGCCGGACGCCGCGATCATCCGCGGGCCGCGGGGCGAGAAGCGTTTCCCGAATCCCGTCGCCATGCAGCGGGTGCGTCTCGCCGTCGACGAGCTCGTCGCGGCGACACCCGGGCTCCACTCGCTCAGCGTCACCGGCGGCGAGCCGCTCGAGCAGCCCGATTTCCTCGTTCCCTTCCTCGAGGATTTCCGGGAGACGGGCGTGCCGGTCTATCTCGAGACGAACGGGCTCGAGGAGGAGGCGGCGCGTTGCGCGGCGCCCCTCGTCGACATCGTCTCTCTCGACATCAAGCTTCCCGGCCTCTCGGGCGAGTTCGGCGCCTTCGAGACGTACGAGCGCGTCCTGCCGCTCTTCCGCGGGCGCGGACTCTTCTGCAAGATCGTGGTAACGGCGGGGTTCGACGCGGCGGAGTTCATCGAGGCGGTCTGCCTCGTCGCGCGTGCGGGGGAGGAGATCCCCGTCATCGTGCAGCCCGCTTCACCGCCCGGCACGTCGCCCGACGCGGAGACGCTGATGCGCTCGGTTCTCGCCGCCGGCCGGTATTGCCGGCAGGTGCGTCTCATCCCCCAGTGCCACAAGCTCCTCGATCTGCCGTAGCGGTCGCCGGAGCGCTCCGGGGGTATATGCGGAACGGAACGCGCAGGACGCGTTCCGTTCTGGAGGGGGCAAAGAAAAGCGCAGCGAGATGATGCGATGCAGGGTCGGGTTCGTGAAGGCGGCGACCACCTCGCTGCACCACGACACAACAGCAAGGGGTGTACCATGTCGGGGGCGCTCCGTGCCGGAAATACCGAAACGCCGCGCCCGGCGCGGTGTTTTGCATGATCGCCAGGTCCGGGGCCTCTTCCCCGGGATTCCTCATGATTCCTCGTCGCGCCCTCGCCTGATCCGGGCCGATACCCCCGAAACAGGCGGGTTTGCAACGTTCGAGACGCGTTCCGCAATCAGCCGCCGAGGCGCGTGGGGGTATCCGCTCACAACCCGCGTGCCCCGCCGGGGCGTTCGACCGCGGTTTCCGCGACGCCCCGTCGCGACGCCCCGCCGCGGCCCCGGAGGGACCCGCGAAAAGGAGGAGAAAATTCCCTTGACAGTCCTCGGGCCGTTCCGTTAGTAACTTGTTATAACCGGTACAGTTCGCGGGACAGGAATTGTGATCCTGCTGATATTAAGGAGGAAGGTCCGATGACAAAGGCCGAGATCGTCGAGAACATCGCCAGCAGGACAGGGTTGACGAAAAAGGAAGTCGCGGAGGCGGTCGACAAGTTCCTCGCCTGCATCTCCAACGGGCTGGCCGAGGGCAAGCATTACGAGATCCGCGGCTTCGGGACGTTCAAGGTGAAGGAGCGCAAGGCCCGGATGGCGCGCAACCCGCGCACCGGCGAACCCGTTCCCGTGCCCGACCGCAAGGTCCCCGTCTTCAAGGTCTCCAGGGAGCTCAAGGAGCTCGTGGCCCAGTCGTAGACGGCTCTTCCGCCGTACACTTGCACACGTCGTTGCAGGATATCCGTTTGTCCGGACGCCGGCCCGGCAGTCTTTTCCGTTCCACGAAAGGCGACGTCTCATGCCCGCACCGATCGTCGATCTGAGAAGCGACACCGTCACCCGCCCCGGCCCCGGTATGCGCGAGGCGATCTCCTCCGCCGTCGTCGGCGACGACGTCCTCGGGGACGATCCCACGGTCCGCAGGCTCGAGGCGCACATGACCGCCCTCTTCGGGATGGAGGCGGCCGTCTACGTGCCGAGCGGCACGATGGCGAACCTGCTCGCGCTCCTCGCGCAGACGCGCCCCGGCGACGAGATCGTCGTCGACCGCAACTGCCACATCTTCAACTACGAAGCGGGGGGCGCCGCGACGATCGGCGGTCTCCAGATCTACACGACCGACGGCGCGGGCGGGCGGCTGCCCCTCGACGAGCTTCCCGGCGCGGTGCGCCCGGACAACATACACCACCCGCGGACCTCGCTCGTCGCGATCGAGAACACGCACAACCGGGCGGGCGGGACGGTCTATCCCCTCGACGAGGTCGAGGCGGTCTCGACCTTCGCGCGCGAGCGCGGCCTCCGGCTCCATCTCGACGGGGCGCGCCTGGCGAACGCCGTCGTGGCGACGGGAATCCCCTTCGAAACGTGGACCTCGCTCGTCGACTCGGTCAATTTCTGCTTCTCCAAGGGGCTCGGGGCGCCGGTCGGCTCCGTTCTCTGCGCCGACGCCGCGACGATCAGCTCGGCGCGGCGGTGGCGGAAACGCCTCGGCGGCGGCATGCGGCAGGCGGGCATCCTGGCCGCGGCCTGCCTGCTTGCGATGGAGCGCAACGTCGAGCGGCTCGCCGAGGACCACGAGCGGGCGAAACGGATCGGGGAGATCGTCGAGAAGAGCCCGCTGGCGCAGCTGCGCAACCCGGTGGAAACGAACATGGTGATTCTCGAATCGATCGACGGTTCCCTCGATGTCGCGGCGCTGCGTGCCGAGCTCGAGCGGGCGGGCATCCTCGCGCTCGACATCGGGCACGGCGCGATGCGGATGGTCACGCATCTCGACATCGATGACGGGGGGATCGCGCGCGTCGAGGAGGTGCTGCCGCCGCTGCTCGGCCTCTAGCCCCGCCGGGCAGGGCCCGCTGCGCCGGTCGTCCGCCATGAAGACCTACTCCTTCTATCTCGTCGCCACTCCCATCGGCAACCTCGACGATCTGTCCGCCCGGGCCGTCGAGACACTCCGGTTCGTCGATCTCGTGCTCGCCGAGGACACGCGGATGGCGCGCCGCCTGCTCTCGAGGCACGGCGTCGGAACGCCGACGAGCGCCTACCACGACCACAACAAGGAGAGGGTCACTCCCGGGATCGTCGCCCGGCTCGCCGCGGGCGAGCGGATGGCCCTCGTCTCCGACGCCGGCACGCCGACCGTCTCCGACCCCGGCTTCTACCTCGTGCGGGCCCTGATCGAGGCCGGGATCGATTTCACGGCGATTCCCGGTGCGAGCGCGGCGCTCGACGCCCTCGTCCTCTCGGGGCTTCCGCCCGACCGGTTCACCTTCCGCGGATACCTGCCACGGAAATCGGGCCGGCTCGAGCAAACGATCGCCGAGGCCCGGGACGATCCGGGCACGACGATCTTCTTCGAGAGCCCCCACCGGCTCCTCGCCACGCTCGAGGTCATGGACCGCGTGCTCGGAGACCGGCCCGTCGCCGTGGCCCGGGAATTGACCAAGCTCCACGAGGAGGTGGCGCGCGGGACGGCGGCCGAACTGCTCGCGCGGTTCCGCCTTTCGGGGGTCCGCGGCGAGATCACGCTGGTCGTCGCGGGGGCGGGCCGACGCCGCCGCGGAACGGCTTGACAGGGAATGCGACGGGATTCATAATACGTTACCGTTTCACGAAAGAACAGGAAGGTAGACGTGGCGACGAAATCCGAGATCAGGGACCGCTTGCGGGGATTGCTCGATCCCGTCGTGGCGACGCTTTCGTATTTCAACGCGACGCCGACGGGCGTCACGCTGTTCGGCATCGCCTTGAGCCTCGTCGGCGCCGTGGTCGTCGCCCGGGGCTCGCTCAGGTGGGGAGCGGTCATCCTGATCGTCTCCGGCCTCTGCGACACGGTGGACGGCTCGCTTGCCCGGCGGATGGGCACCTCCTCCACCTTCGGCGCCTTCATCGATTCCACCGGCGACCGTCTCACCGAGATGGCCTACTTCGGCGCGCTCATCTTTTATTTCATGGGGGAGGGCGCGGGCGCGCATCTCATCGTCTTCTTCCTGCTCGTCGCGCTGGCGGGCTCGTTCCTGACGAGCTACACGCGGGCCCGGGCCGAGGGCCTCGGCCTCGAGTGCACGGTGGGGCTTCTCGAGCGGCCCGAGCGGGTGGCGATCCTCCTCGGCGGCCTGCTTTTCGGGCGTACGCTGCTGGTGGTCGTCGTGGTCTTCCTCGCGATATCGACCGTGTACACCTCCGTCCAGCGCGTCATGCACGTCAGGCGCCTGACGATCGACAGGAACTCCTGAGCGCGTCCGGCGGTCCCTGCCCGCCGCGCCCGGGAGGGGCGAAGGCGGAGACCGGCCGGTCGTCCGCCGTCGCGGGTCGGGCCCGCATGACATGAAGAACAGGAACAGCCTCGTTTCCATTCTCAAGACCTCCGTGCCGATCGTGGTCGACCTGGCCGCGCAGATCGTCATGTGGACGATCGAGATAACCTTCATGGGCCGGATCGGCGCCGGCGTGATGATGCGTTGCTACCCGGGAGCGGGCGCCCGCGCGGTCGACGCCGTCACCGCCGTCGGCTCGATCGTCAACATCATCCTCTGGACCTTCACGGTCCTTTTGATCTTCATCTTCGGCGCGTCGATCGTCATCAACCGGCTGGTCGGCGAGGGGCGGCGTGAGGACGCGAACCACTTCCTCGGGCAGTCGCTCTTCACCACCGCCATCGTCGCGATCGGCATCGCCGCGCTCTGGGGCTTCCTCTCGCCCTTCATCTTCCGGACGCTGCTGGGGACGACCCCCGCCGTGACGGCGGTCGCCGCCGACTACCTGCGGACGATCGCCTGGTTCGCCCCCTTCATCATCATGAACCTCGTCGCCATCGGGATCGTGCGGGGAGCGGGGGACACGCACCTGTCGATGATCGTCTCCCTGCTCGTCAACGGGATCCATCTCGTCCTCGCCTTCGTGCTGATCTTCGGCATCGGGCCCCTGCCGGCGCTCGGCCCCCGTGGGTCGGCGATCGCCGCGGGGATCGGGCACACGGCCGGGTGCGTCTTCACCTACAGCGTCATCCTCCGGGGGCGGAGCCTTTTGACCTTCCGATGGAAGGATTTCCGCTACGCGCGGCGGAAGAGCATCTTCCACATCCTGCGCACGGGCACGCCGATCACCCTCGAGCAGCTCGCCTGGATGACCGGCATCATCGTCGTCATGGGATACACCAACCGTCTCGGCGCGGTGGAGGCGAGCGCGCACCAGATCATCCTCACCTTCCAGCGGCTCTTCTCGATCCTCTACCAGGCGTTCGCCATCGGCGCCCTCACGCTCGTCGGGCGGTGCTACGGGGCGAACGACCACGACCACGCGAGGCACACGACGCGCACGTTCTTCTGGCTCGTCGGCGGCGTCGTCCTCTTCATCGCCGCGGTGATCTTCCTCCGCGCCCGCTACTTCATCCTGCTCTTCACGAGCGACCCGGAGGTCGTCGAGCTCGGCGCGCGGGTGCTGCAGATCGCCGCCTTCGTGCAGATACCGAAGGCCCTGTCCTTCATCTACTCCTACAGCCTCCGCGGCGTCGGCGAGAACCGCTACCCGATGTACCTCGCCTTCGCGGGGGTCCTCTTCTTCGAGATGGTGCTCGGGTTCAACCTGGCCTTCACCGCCGGACTGTCGCTCATGGGCGTCTGGATCGCCGCCGGCGCTGACGAGATCTTCAAGGTGAGCCTCGCCTTCCGCCGGTTCCAGCGGCGCATCGGCGAGCTCACCGCCTGAGAGGTCGCCATGGAAGCGAGATTCGTCACCTTCGAGGGGGTCGAGGGCTCCGGGAAATCGACGGTCGCCCGCCTCGTCCTCGAGCGGTTGGGCCGGGCCGGCGTCGAGGCGATCCTCACGCGCGAGCCGGGGGGCAATCCCGTCTCCGAGGCGATCCGCCGCGTCCTGCTCGATCCGGGCAACGAGGAGATCTCGCCGCAGACCGAGCTTCTGCTCTACATCGCCGCGCGCGCGCAGATCGTCGACGAGGTGATCCGGCCGTCGCTCGCGGCGGGCAGGTGGGTGCTCTGCGACCGGTTCATGGACGCCTCGGTCGCCTACCAGGGATGGGCGCGCGGCATCGGCGAGGAGCGTGTCGCCGAGCTCAACGCCTTCGCGGTCGGCGCAACGGTTCCCTCGGTCACCTACCTGTTCGATCTTCCCGTGGAGGAGGGGTTCCGGCGCGGGCCGGAGCGCCGCGAGGCGGCGGGGGAAGGAGCCCCCGACCGGCTCGAGCGGGAAAGCCGCTTTTTCCACGAGCGGGTCCGCGAGGGATACCTGCGGATCGCCTCGCGCGAGCCGGGGCGCGTCGTCGTCGTCGACGCCGCGGCGCCCCTACACGAGGTCGTCGGCCGCGTCCTGGGGAACCTTCGGGAGCGTTTCGGCGTACACGTCGAGTAGGGGGAAGGGGGGATTCCCTTTGGCGCCCCCCTCGCCCGACCGCTATATTGGCATTGTCGGCTGAACGTCCCTTGTGCCGGGTCGACCGGCACGATTCATGATAACGCCCGAGCGGGGGCGGGGCGCACACCGGTCCGGAGGTCCGAATCGTGAAGTTCAACAAGAGAGTCGTCATTCTGGTCGCCCTGCTGGTCCTCGTGGCGGCCGGCTCCTTCTACGTCTGGGCCGAGGAGCGCGACAAGGCCGCGCAGGAAGCCGTGTTCGAGGATCTCGAGCGTTTCAGCGAGGTCCTGCAGAGCATCCTCGACCTCTACGTCGAGGAGATGGACTCCGAGGAGATGATCGACGCCGCGATCGACGGGATGATGCGCGAGCTCGATCCCCATTCGGTCTACCTCGACAAGCACCAGTACGAGAACCTGATGATCGACACGCGCGGCGAGTTCGGCGGCCTGGGCATCACGATCGTCGTCCGCGACGAGTACCCGACGGTCATCTCGCCGATCGAGGGCACCCCGGCCTGGCGCGTCGGCATCCAGGGGGGCGACCGCATCGTCGGGATCGAGGGGGAGACGACCCGCGGCTGGACCTCCGAGGACGCGGTGGAGAAGCTCCGCGGGAGCCCCGGCACGCAGGTGCGCATCGCCGTCTCGCGCGAGGGCCTCGACGAGAATCTCGATTTCACGATCACGCGCGAGATCATCCGCGTGCCGAGCATCTCCTATTACCAGATGCTCGACGACCGGGTCGGATACATCCGCATCGCGCGGTTTGCCGAGAAGACGGCGCGCGATCTCCACGGGATCCTCCTCGGGTTCGAGGAGCAGGGGCTCGACGGGCTCATCCTCGACCTGCGCTCGAATCCCGGCGGGCTGCTCAACGCGGCGCGCGACGTCTCCGACCTCTTCCTCGGCAAGGACAAGCTGATCGTCTACACGGAAAGCCGCATCCCGAGCCACAACCAGAAGTTCTACTCGAACGGCAAGAACACGCACAGCGGCTACCCGGTCGTCGTGCTCGTGAACGGCGCGAGCGCCTCCGCCTCGGAGATCGTCGCCGGGGCGCTGCAGGACTGGGACAAGGCCGTCATCGTCGGGCAGACGACATTCGGCAAGGGCTCCGTCCAGACGGTCATCCGGATCGGCGAGGATTCGGCGCTCAAGCTGACCACCCAGAAGTACTACACGCCGAGCCACCGGTGCATCCACAACGACCGCAACGATCGCGACGAGGAGGCGGCGGAGGCGAAGCCGGACTCGACGGAGACGACCGAGCGCGAGAAGTACTACACCAACGGCGGACGCGTGGTGTACGGCGGCGGCGGGATCACCCCCGACTGGGAGATCGATCTCCCCGAGTTCACCGATCTCCAGCTCAAGCTCGAGCGGAACAACTCCTTCTTCTCCTTCGCGGTCCATTACACGGTCGACCACGAGGTCGACGAGAGCTTCGTCGTCGACACGGCGGTCCTCGACCTCTTCCGGGCCTTCCTCGACGAGAAGAAGGTGGAGATCGACGAGGCCGCGTGGAACGAGGAGGAGAACCTCGATTACGTGAAGCTCGCCGTCAAGCGCGAGATCTTCCGCAAGGAGCTCGGCACGAAGGGCGCCTACATCGCGACCCTTCCCGAGGACCAGGAGATCCTCAGCGTCCTCGAGATGTTCCGCGCCGCTCCGACGCTCGATCGCATGTTCGCCTACGTGGAGGAGCAGCAGAAGCTCGCGAAGTCGGAGGAGCAGTGAACCGCAAGGTCGCCATCGCCTGCGATTTCGACGGCACCATCGCCAGTCGGGACGTCGGCCACTGCTTCTTCGAGCGGTACGTGCCCGACGCGGCGGCGCGCGACGAGTTGCTCGAGCGCTGGATGATGGGGCTCGTGTCCTCCCGAGAATGCCTCGACAGCGAGATCGCCTGGGTGCAAGCCGACGCCGGCGATCTCGACCGCTTCGCCGACGGCGAGGCCCTCGATCCCTTCTTCGGCGATTTCGTCGATTTCTGCAACCGCCGCCGGTACGAGTTCGTCGTGTTGAGCGACGGGCTCGACCGCTACATCGACCGGATGCTGATGAACGCCGCCCTCGGTTATCTCCATGTCCGCTCGAACCACCTCGTCGTCGACGACGGCCGCCTCGCGGGGATCGAGTATCCCTGGTACGACCGCCTCGACTGCACGATGTGCGCGAACTGCAAGCGGTTTCACGTGGAGCAACTCTCGGGGAAGGGGTTCTTCGTCGTCTACGTGGGCAACGGCTACAGCGATCGCTGCCCCGCGGCCTTCGCCGACCTCGTTCTGGCGAAGGGGGAACTCCTCGAACACTGCGAGCAGGAGGGGATCGCGTCGGTGCCCTGGCGGAACTTCCGCGACGTCGAGCGGGAGCTGACCAACCGTCTCGTCCTCGCCGGCGACGACTGATTCCGGCCTATCCGCCGTCCTGCTCCTGCGCGGCCCGCCGCTCGCGCTCCTCGTTGAAGGCATCGGTGTACAACCGGCTCACGTCCCCGATGAAATCGAAGATCTCCATCCGGGTCACCTCGTCTTGCGCGTTCAGCGAACGCATCCGGTCCGTCACGTCGGTGAGGTCGTTCCGCGTGACGTACCCGCCTTCCCAGGCGCTCCAGAACTTGTCGAGCGTGTAGCGGAGCTCCTCGGTGTAGCGGTCCCGGTAGTCGGGAGGGATCCGTTCGACGAGCCGCTCGCCTTCGGCGAGGTAGATCTTCCGCGCGACGTCCCCGCGGTTCGCGAACAGAATGACGATGAGAACGACGATCGCCGCCGCGACGACGGCGACGAGAACGATGCGTCTACCGGGATTCACGATCGCTCCTTTCGGTGTCGGCGAGATGGCGCGACAGCCAGTTGCGCGTGAGGCCGGCGGCGGTCTCGAGCGGCGCCGGCGGGCGGTCCATCGGGTGCGTCGTGCCGAACGCGTGCCCGCAGCCGGGGACGACCTCGAGCTCGATCGTACTCCCGACGCGGCCGTCGAGCAAGGCCTTCGTCTCCCGGAGGGTCACCGTGGCGTCCTGTTCGCCGTGGACGAGCAGCTGCGGCGCCTCGAGACGCGCGGCCCGTTCGGCGAGCGGGGGCTCGAGCCAGTGCCGGGCGATATCCTCGTAGTAGGCGTAGGAGAGGGAGAGGGGTTCGTCGGCGCGCGGGTCGCGGAAGACCAGGCGGCCCTCCTCCTTCCACAGGCGCTTGCGGCGTTCGGTGTAGCGGTCGAGCGTGGAGGGGGTCGCCCAGGTGACGAGGGCGCGGACCTCCGGGTGGTCGGCTGCGGCGATCATCGCCACGGCGCCGCCGCGGCTGTGGCCCACGAGCCCCGCGGCGCCGGGTCGGACCGGCACGGAAAGACCCCCGTCCCGCGCGAACCCGAGGATCCGGTGGAGGTCCTCGACCTCGTCCGAGACGGTGTTGCGGGCGAATTCGTCGGGGCGCAGGATGCGGCCGGTCTCCTCGTCGACCCCGCAGAGGCCGAAGCTCGGCGTGACCACGTGGAATCCCGCGTCGGCGATCCGCTCGGAGAGCCAGGGAAAGAAGCCCCAGCGCTTGTAGCCGAGAAAGCCGTGGAGGACCACGACCACCGGCCGGGGCTCGTTCGGCCGCCGGGTGCGCAGGTCGGCCCGCAGTGGGCGTTTGCCCTCGATCGTCATCTCCCGAAGCATTACGCCGGGTCGTCCTTCCGTCGTTCAGGCCGCGGCTTGCCGGGCACACCGGTTAATCTACGATGCCGGGACGGCCGAGTCAACCGGACGGGCGGCTTGCATCGGCGGTCCCGCTCGCGTATCATGTGCGAAACGCAACCGGAGGTCGTCAGTGAAACGCCGTATCATCGTCTCGATCGTCATCACGCTCGTCATGGTCTTTCTCGCCCGCTACCTCTCGGCGAACCGCCCGCGCGATCTCGCCGGATCGGCGGCGGACGTGACGATCCGCCACACCACCGTCGTCGACCAGGAGGGGCCGGGAGAGCCCGAGCTCGTGCTCGACGTGGCCGGGGAGCCCTCCGCCCCGCCGCTCGTCCTCTATCGCCCGCGCGGCGCGGAGCGCATCGACGGAATCAGGATGACCGCGGCCGGAAACGGACGGTACGTCGCCCGCCTCCCGGCCCTGCCCCGCGGAAAGCGCATGGAGTACGCCTTCGTCGTCGGGACGCCCGACGGCGAGGAGATACGCATGCCCGCCGGCGGGGGATTCCTCTCGATCAAGTACGAGGGGATCTACTCGACGACCGTTCTCGTGCTGCACATGATCTTCATGTTCGCCGCCTTCTTCACCATGGCGATGTGCCTGCTCGGCGCCCTCGCCGTCCTGCGCGGCACCGAGGGGAAGAACTTCACCGTGGTGATGAGCCGGTGGGTGATGTTTTTCACCTTCGTCGGGGGATGGCCGCTCGGCATGATCCTCAACCAGCAGGCGTACGGCGTTGCCTGGGAGGGATTCCCCTTCGGTTGGGACGTGACGGACAACAAGACGCAGATCATGCTCGTCTGCTGGATACTGACGATCCTGCTCGCCCGCGGGAGCTTCTTCGGCCGGGGCGAGCGGAGCGACCCGGTCTCCCCGCGCGTGTTCGCCGCGGCGGTGGTCGCCGCCTTCGTCATCAGCATGGGCCTCTTCCTCGTGCCGCACAGCCTGTCGCTGTGACCGCGGACCGGCGTCCGCCGACGGAGCGTGCCATGGGCAACCTGTTTCGCGACATGCTCGCCGCGAAGGGCGCGCCGCTCGCCGGCGTCGCGCCGATGGCCGGCTTCACCGACGCTCCCTACCGGCTGCTCTGCGCGGAGTACGGCGCCGATTTCGCCGTCACGGAGATGGTGAGCGCCGACGGGCTCGTGCGCGACGGAAAGAAGACGAGATCGATCATGAAGCGGCTCCCGGGCGAGGCGCCGCTCGGCATACAGCTCTTCGGGGCCATTCCGGCGGTGCTCGCCGAGGCGGCGGCGATCGCCGCCGCCGAGGAGCCCGCCTTCATCGATCTCAATTTCGGCTGCCCGGTGAAGAAGGTCGTGAGAAAGAACGGCGGCGTGGCCGTGATGCGCGACCTCTGCCTCCTCGAGGACATCGTGGCGGCGGTCGTCGCGGCGGTCGAGATCCCCGTCACGGTGAAGATCCGCTCCGGTTGGAGCAGCCGGGAGAAGAACTATCTCGAGGCGGGGGAGGCCGCGGCGGACGCCGGGGCCGCCGCCGTGATCCTCCATCCGCGTTTCCGGACGCAGGGATTCTCCGGCGAGGCCGATCCCGCGCATCTCGCCCGCCTGCGCGAGGCGCTCGCGGTGCCGGTCATCGCGAGCGGGGACGTCCGCTCGCCGGCGGATTTCACGAAAACGGTGGAGGAGACGGGGTGCCGCATCGTCTTGATCGGGCGCGGCACCTACGGGCGCCCATGGATCTTCCGGCAGATCGCGGACGCGATCGCCGGGCGGGAGAGCGCGCCGGTGCCGCCCGACGAGGCGATCAATGTGCTGGAGCGGCACCTGCGTTCTGCGGTAGCATGGAAGGGCGAGCGGCTCGCCGTGCTCGAGATGCGAAAGCTCTTCCGCTGGTACGTGCGCGACCTGCGCGGGATGCGGGACTTCCGGAGCCGGTTGTCCGGCACCGTGACGCTCGGCGAGACGCTCGAGGTGATCGCCGAGATGAGAGAGGAGATCGAGAAGGAATGGACGAATCCCGCCTGAAACAGCTCCTCGAGAGCCTCGCCGCCGGCGAGACGACCGTCGGTGAGGCGATCGAACGGCTCCGGGTCCTGCCCTTCGAGGACATGGAGTTCGCCAAGATCGACCACCACCGCTCGTTGCGCCGCGGCTTTCCCGAGACCGTCTTCTGCGAGGGGAAGACGGCGCCGCAGATCGTCGAGATCGCCCGCAGGGTGGTCGGACAGGGGACGAACCTCCTCGCCACGCGCTGCAGCGCCTCGCTCTTCGCCGACATCGCCGGCGAGCTGCCCGACGCCGTCTACCACGAGGAGGGCCGGCTCTTCTTCATCGGGCGCCCGGCTGCGCGGCCGCTCGGCGAGGTGGCCGTCGTCTCCGGCGGGACGAGCGACCGCCCGGTGGCCGAGGAGGCGGCCCTGACGGCCGGGTATCTCGGCTGCGCCGTCGACCGGATACACGACGTCGGCGTGGCCGGCATCCACCGGCTCTTCTCGCACATCGACCGTATCCGCGCCGCGGACGTGATCGTCGTCGTCGCCGGGATGGAGGGGGCGCTGGCGAGCGTCGTGGCCGGCGTGGCCGATTCCCCCATCGTCGCCGTGCCGACGAGCGTGGGCTACGGCGCGAGCTTCGGGGGGCTCTCGGCGCTCCTCACGATGCTGAACAGCTGCGCGGGGGGCGTGACGGTCGTCAATATCGACAACGGGTACGGCGCCGGCTACGCCGCCGCCGTCATCTGCCGCACGGCGGGCCGGGCCCGCGCGGGGAAAGGAAAGACGCGGTGAAGAGGGACGGGAACACGCGCGCGGACATGGGCGCGCTCGTCGTCGATCCGACCGGCGGGCTGAGCGGGGACATGTTCCTCGGCTGTTTGTTCGCCCTGGGGGCCGATCCGAAGCTCGTGGCACGCGACGTCGCGACGCTGCCGGGGCTCGAGCCCTTCCGCATCGTCTTCGGCCGGATCAAGCGCGGCGGGATCGTCATGCACCGGGCGCGCGTCGAGTACGAGCCGTCGCGCCATGCGCGCACGCTCCGCGAGATCCTGGAGATGATCGACGGTTCGCCGCTCGACCGGCGCGTCCGCGATCTCGCCTCCGGGGCCTTCCTGCTCCTCGGCGAGGCCGAGGGCAGGATCCACGGCCGGCCACTCGAGGAGGTCCACTTCCACGAGGTCGGCGCCGTCGATTCGATCGTCGACATCGTCGGGAGCATGGCGGCCCTGGCGCATCTCGGCTTCCCGCCCATCTGGCACCGGCCCTTCCGTGTCGGCACGGGCACGGTCCGGATCGCGCACGGCGAGCTGCCCCTGCCGGCGCCGGCCACCCTCGAGCTCCTCGCCGGGAGGACGGTGCACTTCGTCGACCGGCCCGGGGAGATCGTCACCCCCACCGGGGCCGTGCTGATGAAGACGATCGCCCGCGAGATCGGCGAAGACCGCCCCGTCGTGCCGCGCAGGATCGTCTCGGCCGCCGGCACGCGGGAGACCGGCGAAACGCCGGGGATGCTGCGCGTCATCGAGACGGCGGAGGCCGGGCCGGAGCGGACGGTCGCCGTGGTATCGACGACGATCGACGACATGAACCCCGAGATCTACGGCTGGCTCCGCGAGGCCCTCGCCGGCGCCGGGGCGCTCGACGTCTGCCTGGCTCCGGTGATGATGAAGAAGGACCGCCCCGGCGTGCTCGTGACGGTCATCTGCGAGGAGAGCGCACGCGACCGCGTCGTCGAGCTCCTCTTCCGCGAGACGACGACCCTCGGCGTGCGGGTCTCCCGCGAGGAGCGGGTCGAGCTGGAGCGCTGGGGGGGAACAATAGAGACGCCCTTCGGCGACATCGCCGTCAAGTACGCGCGGCTCCCCGGCGGCGGCGTCAGGTGCGCCCCGGAATACGACGCCTGCCGCGAGGCGGCCGGACGGTCCGGCGCCGCGCTCCTCGACGTCTACCGCCAAGCCTGCGGCGTGGCGAAAGCGGCAACCCCGGCGGGTAAAGCCCGCCGGACGGCAGGCGGCGGCGCACGGCGCGCCGCGCCGCCCGCAGCGAAGCGCGCGAACGCCGGCCGTGCGCGTGGAAAGGAAACGAAACGGCGATGAGGCCGATCGCGATCGCCCTGGCGTCGGCGCTCCTCGCCGCGTCGTGCGCGGGCCCCCGCTCTCCCGGGACGGCCGGCGAATACGAACGCGTCGTCACCCACGAGGTGGCGCCGGGGGAGAACTGGCGCGCCATCGCCGAGTCCTTCTACGGCGATCCGTCGCGCGCCGACGGGCTGGCCGGCTTCAACGGCCAGGATCCGCGCGCGGCGCCGGAGCCGGGGAGCGGCGTCCGCGTCCCCTTCACCGGCGGCGATCTGCGCCGCCTCGACAGGCGGAAGGGCGCGGCGACGGTCTACAACGAGGGGCTCGCCCTCGCGGACTGCGGCGATTACGCCGGCGCGGTCGAGCGCTTCCGGAAGGCGCTGTCGCTCGACGACTCCTTCGCGGACGCCTCGTACAATCTCGCCGTCACCTACGGGCGGCTCGGCCTCCACGGCGAGGCGGCCGGCATACTCTCGGACCTCGTCCGGCGAAGGCCGGCGGAGGCCCGGTACCGGTTCGCTCTCGGCAACGCGCGGTTCCACGACGGGAACCTCGCCGGGGCGCGCGAGGCGTTTCTCGCGGCGATCGAGAGGGATCCGGGGCATCGGCAGGCGCTCTACGCGCTCGCCGTCGCCTGCGAGAAGCTCGGCCGGAACGACGAGGCCGCGCGGCATCTCGAGGAGTATCTCCGCCTCGACGACGAGGGGGAATGGGCAGCCGAGGCGCGCGAGCGCCTCGACCGACTGAAAGGCCGGCGCTGAGGCGCGGAAGGGACACGATGGACGGCGACGGACTGCGGCGGACGCTCGGGGAGTGGATGGCGGCGTGGAACGAGCGCGACATCGACCGCGTGGCCGCCCTGCTCGACGAGGCGGTCGTCTACGAGCACTGGTCAGGCCTTCGCGTGGAGGGCCGCGAGCGGCTCCGGGCGATGTGGCGCGACTGGTTCGCCGCGGACGAGACGATTTGCTTCGATCTCGAGGACCTCTTCGTGGGCGACGGGGGCGCGCGGGCCGTGCTGCGGTGGACGCTGCACAGCCGGTCCCTCGAGGAGGGGGAGGCCGGCGCCGCCGAGACGCGGCGCGGCGTCGACGTGCTGCGGCTCGAGGGCGGGCTGATCGTGGAGAAGATCACCTATTCGAAGACGACGATCGGGATCGACGGGCGCCGCCGGACGCTGCGGCCCCGTTCCTGACGCGAGACGGGAGACGGCGATGAACCGGATCGAGATGCAACCGATCGGGATCATCCGCTCCCCCTTCGCCGAGCCTGCCGGCACGCCCATCCAGCGCACGGCCGGGGCGGAGGGGACGGTGGAGATCTATCCGCCCTTCGCCGCGGGGCTGCGCGACATCGAGGGATTCTCGCACCTGATCCTCGTCTTCTGCTTCCACCTGGCCCGGCCGGCGGCGATGCTCCAGACGCCCTTCCTCGACGACGTCGAGCGGGGGGTCTTCGCCATCAGGAGCCCGAGCCGTCCGAACCCGATCGGCCTCTCCGTCGTCGAGCTCCTCGCCGTCGAGGGGGCGCGGCTCCGGGTGCGCGGCGTGGACATGGTCGACGGCACGCCGCTGCTCGACATCAAGCCCTACATCCCCGAGATCGACTCGGTCCCCGGCGCCCGCCGCGGATGGCTCGAGGGAAAGACTTCGCGGTTCCGCCGGGTGCGCGACGACGGGCGCTTCGCCGACCCGCAGGGGAAAGGCGGGCGGGAATGATCGAACCGGCCGTTCTCGAGAGCGATCTCTTCCGGTGGCTGCTCATCCCGGCGATGATCTTCGTCGCGCGCATCGTCGACGTCTCGATCGGGACGCTGCGGATCGTCTTCGTCTCCCGGGGCCGGAAGTACATCGCGCCGCTCCTCGGGTTCTTCGAGGTGATCGTGTGGCTGCTCGCGATCGGGCAGATCATGCGCAACCTCTCCAACTGGGTCTGCTACGTGGCCTACGGGGGCGGTTTCGCCGCGGGCACCTACGTGGGGCTGCTGCTCGAGGAGAAGCTCGCCATGGGCACGATCATCATGCGCATCATCACGAGGCGCGACGCGAGCCGGCTGATCGCGGCGCTGCGCGGCGCGCACTTCGGCGTGACCGCCGTTCCCGCCGAGGGGATGCTCGGGCCGGTCAGCATCGTCTACTCGGTCGTCCGCCGCACCGATCTCACGCGCGTCGCCCGGATCATCGAGGAGCACAACCCGCAGGCCTTCTACACGATCGAGGATACGAAGGTCGTCCGGGAGGGGCATTTCCCCCTGAAGGGATTCGTCGGGCCGCAGCGGTTCGAACACCTGTTCCGGCGGGGCAGGAAGGGAAAATAGGTTCGGCCGGGTTCGCGGCCGCCCGGGGAGAGCGGTACGGCGGCCGGCATGCGAGTTGAATCACGAAAGGGAGGATGACTCATGGCCATATCGGTGCCGTTCGCGGTCGCCGCGGCGATCTCGGTCGTCGTCGGGCTCGTGATGTGTTTCAGGGGCTACCGCGCGTTCCGGGCGATACTCGGCATCGTCGGCTTCGCCGCCGGCGCGTGGCTCGCCGCCGCCCTCGTCATGCGGACCGCCGCCGGCGGGGGGCTCGCCGTCTTCTTCGCGGCGCTCGTCGGCGGGCTCGTCGGCGCCGCGCTGGTCACGGCTCTTTACCCCGTGGGCGTCTTCCTCCTCGGCGCGATGGCCGGCTGGCTCGTCGGCTCGCTCGTCGCCGGCGGGACGGGGCTCGCGCTCCTGCTGCCGATCGTGGCCGCCATTCTCGGCGGCCTGCTCGCGTTCGCGTTCCAGCGGCTCGTCATCGTCGTGGCGACGGCGATCGCCGGCTCGTGGCACGTCATCGCCGGTGCGCTCTGCCTCGCGGGGCGGCCGATCGATCCATTCTCCGTCTACACGATGCCGGGACGGTTCGCCCGGTTCCACGGGAGCGACGCGACGATCCTCGTCGTGATCTGGGCCCTTCTCGCCGCCGCGGGGATCGCCGCCCAGTACCGGACGCACGGAGCGCGTTTCGGGCGCGGAAAGGGGACGGAGCGATGACGATGTTCGACGACGACGTGAAGAAGCAGCTCGCCGGCATCCTGGCGAAGATGGAGCACGATGTGCGCATCGTCATGTTCACGCAGGAGATCGAGTGCGAAAGCTGCACGGAGATGCGCCGCTTCGCCGGGACGATCGCCGGTCTCTCCGCCAAGCTCTCCTTCGAGACGAAGGATTTCCTCGCCGATCGCGAGGCGGCCGACGCGCTGGGCATCGACAAGATCCCCGCCCTCACCCTTCTCGACGGTGCGGGAGGGCCGACCGGCGTCACCTTCTACGGCGTGCCCGCCGGCTACGAGGTCAACTCGTGGATCAGCGCGATCCTCGCCGTCTCGGGCGTCAGGGAGACGCTCCCGGCCGACGTCATGAAGCGGATTGCGGCGATCGACCGGGACGTGCATCTCCAGGTCTTCATCGGGCTCTCCTGCCCGTACTGCCCCGCGGCGGTCGTCGCGGCGCACCGGATCGCCCTGGAGAACCCCCGCGTCCGGGCCGACATGGTCGAGGCGTCCACCTTCCCGCATCTCGCCGTGAAGTACGGCGTGAGCGGCGTGCCGAAGACGATCATCAACGAGACGGCCGACCTGGTCGGAGCGCATCCGATCGAGCACCTGCTCGACGGGATCGAGGCGCTTCCCGACTGACGCGCCGAACGGGGGAGGCATGATGCTCGGAACGATCGTCAACGTCGCCGCGGTTCTCGCCGGGGGCGCCGCGGGGCTGCTCCTCCGCCGGGCCTTCCCGCCGCGGATCACCGGCGCCGCCTTCCAGGCGATCGGCCTCTTCACCCTCTTTCTCGGCGTCGCCATGGCGCTCAGGACGTCGAGCTACATCGTGCTCGTCTTCAGCGCGCTCATCGGCGGCATCGCGGGGGAGCTCCTGCGCCTCGAGGACCGGATCGAGCGGGTGGCCGACCGGTTCAAGTCGCGCCTCCACATCGGCGCCGACCGCTTCGCCGAGGGGCTCGTCACCGCCTTTCTCCTTTTCTGCATGGGATCGATGACGATCCTCGGCGCGATCGAGGAGGGGCTCGGGGGGCGCCCCGACCTCCTTTTGACGAAGTCGCTGATGGACGGGTTCTCCGCCGCGGCCCTCGCGGCGGCGATGGGGGTGGGCGTGCTCTTCTCGGCTTTGCCGCTCCTCGTCTACCAGGGCGGGATCACCCTCGCGGCCGCCGCCTTCGGAAGGCTCGTGGCGGACCCGGTCGTCGGCGAACTGACCGCGATGGGCGGCCTCGTCCTGCTCGGCATGGGGCTGAACATCCTCGGCGTAACGAAGATCCGCGTGATGAACCTCCTGCCGGGGCTCCTCGTGGCCGCCGTGCTCGCCGCGATCTTCCTGTAGGCGGCCTCCGCGGCGCCCCCGGACGGCCCGGCCCCGCTGCCGGCGGCCGGCCCGGCCCCGCGGCCGGCGGCCGCGAAGCCGGAGGCGCCGGTCCTTTCCCATGCTCAATCGATCCCGTAGGTCTCCCCGAACCGCTCGGCCACGTAGTCGATGTCCTTGTCGCCCCGCCCGGAGAGGTTGACGAGGATCGTCCGCTCGCGGCCGAGGAGCGAGGCGAGGCGGACGGCGAAGGCCACGGCATGCGCGCTCTCGAGGGCCGGGATGATCCCCTCCGTACGGGAGAGGAGGAAGAAGGCGTCGAGGGCCTCCCGGTCGTTCGCCGTCACGTACCGGACGCGCCCGGTGTCCTTGAGCAGGCAGTGCTCGGGGCCCACGCCCGGGTAGTCGAGCCCCGAGGCGATCGAATAGACCGGCGCCGGTTCGCCCGACTCGTTTTGGAGGAGGTAGCAGCGGAAGCCGTGGATCGTGCCCGGCGAGCCGAACGTGAGCGTGGCCGCGTGATCGCCCGGGCGGAACGAGCGGCCGGCGGGTTCGACGCCGTAGATCTTGACCGACGGCTCGTCGAGGAAGGCGGTGAAGAGCCCGATCGCGTTCGAGCCGCCCCCGACGCAGGCGACGAGGTTGTCGGGGAGCCCCCCGGCGAGCTCGGCGAACTGGCCGCGCGCCTCGTCGCCGACGATCCGCTGGAAGTCGCGGACCATCGTCGGGAAGGGATGGGGGCCGACGACCGATCCGATCGCGTAGAACTGCGTCACCGGATCCTCGAGGTAGGCCTCGAAGGCGGCGTCGACCGCCTCCTTGAGCGTCGACGCGCCGCGGTCGACCGGGACGACCCGCGCGCCGAGGATCTTCATCCGCACGACGTTCGGGTGCTCCTTCTCCATGTCGACGCGGCCCATGTAGATCGCGCAGTCGAGGCCGACGAGGGCGGCCGCCGTGGCGAGGGCGACCCCGTGCTGCCCGGCGCCGGTCTCGGCGATGAGCGTGCGCTTGCCCATCCGGCGCGCCAGCATCGCCTCGCCGAGGCAGTGGTTGATCTTGTGCGCCCCGGTGTGGTTGAGATCCTCGCGCTTGAGGAAGATCCGGGCGCCCCCGATGCGCCGCGAGAGGTTCCGCGCCTCGAAGACGGGGCTCGGCCTGCCGACGTAGTGACGGTAGAGCCGGGCGAGCTCCTCGCCGAAGGAGGGATCGACACGCGCCTCCTCCCAGGCGGCGGCGATCTCCTTGAGGATGTCCTGGAGCGCGGGGGGCACGAGCTGGCCCCCGTACGGGCCGAAGCGGCCCTCACGGTCGGGAAGGTTTCCTGCGATGCGTCCGTCGTTCATCATTCACCCCTTGTGTCTTCTCCAGCAGTTTCCTGCTGATGGCGTTTTTCTTCCTGAGCACGCGCGAGCCGCGCGTGATCTTGCAGAGGCTCACGCCGAGCTCGCCGGCGATCCGCCGCTGCGGCGTCTTCCGGTGCAGCAGACGCATCAGGCGCCATCGAAGCACGAGATCGTCGATCTCGGCCGGGGTGAATATCTCGCCGAAGAACCGCTCCATCTCGCGCGGATCGGTGATGGAGCAGAAGGCGTCGATCAATCCGTCGTCGTTGTTCATGTTTCGTCGTCGCTCGTTCGAGGTGCGTCGCCAGGCCTGCCGGCCGGCGTCATGTTTCTATGCGTAGAAACATTATAGCGTTTCCCGCCCCCTTGCGCAACGGAAATCCGCCGGCGGCCGGAGGCCGGCCGGCACGCCCGGCGGAGGCCGGCCGGCACGCCCGGCGGGAAATTGCCTGGCATCCGGCGGGAAGCCGGCCGGCGCGTCCGGGGGCAGGCGGCTCGACGCCGCGTCCGTTTGAAACCCGCTTTTCCGGTTCACCGCGGCCCGCCGGGCCTGTATACTCCGGGCAGCGGCCTTCTGAAAGGAACGACACCATGAAACGATTCTGCATCGCTCTCGCTCTCGCGGCTGCGCTCGCGGCCGGGTGCGACGACGAGACGGCCACGACCTCCGATCCCGGCGGCGGGGGCGGCGGCGGGGGCGGCGGCGACACCACCGGGGCGATCATCGTCGACCACGCCTGCATCGATCTCGACCGGATCCCCTCGTGGGCGATCGACGCGGCGAAGGAGCAGCTCCGCATCGCCTACGAGCACACCTCGCACGGCAGCCAGATCACGAGCGGCATGAGCGGGCTGGTCGGCTTCGCCGGCGACGACTACCGGTACTCGTCGACGGGCGGGGAGGGGATCCTCGCCCTGCGGACGGACGTCTCGACGTCGGCCTACGACCTCGGAAGCCCGAACTTCACGGCGTGGGAAGGGGCGACGCGCGAGTTCCTCGCCGCGCACCCGGAGATCAACGTCGTGATGTGGGCATGGTGCGGGCAGGTGAGCGACGCCTCCGTCGCCGACATCGAGCTCTACCTCTCCCTCATGAGCGGGCTCGAGGCCGACTATCCCGGCGTGCGGTTCGTCTACATGACGGGCCATCTCGACGGCACGGGGCTGGACGGCAACCTGCACCTCAGGAACGAGCAGATCCGCGATTACTGCCGGACGAACGAGCGGGCGCTCTACGACTTCGCCGACATCGAGACGTACGATCCGGACGGCGTCTGGTACGGCGACCGGATCCCGACCGACGAGTGCGAGTACGACTCCGACGGCGACGGCGAGCGGGACGCCAACTGGGGCCTCGAGTGGCAGGCGGCGCACACGGAGGGCGTGGACTGGTACGTCTGCGACGCGGACCACACTCAGCCGGTGAACGCCAACATGAAGGCCTATGCAGCCTGGTGGCTCTTCGCCCGCCTGGCCGGATGGGACGGGGAATGAGCGGCGGGCCGGCGGCCGGTCCCGGAGGACGGCGCGATGAACGACGTTGAGTGCGGCGGGGAAGCGGAACGCCTCGGCGACGACCTCTTCTGCGCCGACCTGCCGTCGACGCCGTGCCCGGAGATCGGCGCGGTCCTCGTGACCGGCGCCACCGGGTACATCGGCGGCCGGCTCGTTCCCGAGCTCCTCGCCCGCGGCTACCGCGTGCGCGCGATGGTCCGCGGCCGGTCGCCCGAGTGCCGCGAGAACTGGCCGGCGGTTGAGATCCTCGAGGCCGACGCCCTCGACGAGGCGGCCCTCCGGCGCGCCATGGACGGCGTGGACACGGCCTACTATCTCATCCATTCGCTTCTCCTCGGGCGCAAGCGCTTCCACGACGCCGACATCCGCGCGGCGGAGAATTTCCGCACCGCCGCCGCAGCGGCGGGCGTCAGGCGGATCATATACCTCGGCGGGCTCGGCGACGTCCGCGCGCGTCTCTCCAATCACCTGCGGTCGCGGATCGAGGTGGCCGACCGGCTCGTGCTCGGACCGGTGCCCGTCACCCGGCTCCGCGCCGCCGTCGTCATCGGCTCGGGGAGCGCCTCCTACGAGATCGTCAAGAACATCGTCTCGAAGCTGCCCGTGATCCCCGTGCCGCGCTTCGGCCTCACCCGCTGCCAGCCGATCGGCGTGCGCGACGTCGTCAAGTACCTCGTCGGCTGCCTCGAGACGGAGGCCACCACGGGGCGCGAGTTCGACATCGGCGGGCTGGACGTCCTCACCTACCGCCGCATGGCCGAGATCCTCGCCCGGCTGCTCGGCCGGCGGCGCCTCTTCGTGCGCGTCCCGGGAGACACCATCCGTTTCTACGCCTTCGCCGCGAGTTTCCTCACGCCGGTGCCCGCCGCCATGACACGCGCCCTGATGGAGGGGCTCCGCAACGACGTCGTCGTGCAGGAGGACTCGATCCGGAAGATCCTCCCCTTCAGGCCGCTCTCCTATCGCGAGGCGATCGTCCGCGCGATGACGAGGGAGGAGCAGGACCGGATACACACGCGCTGGACGCACGCCTACCCGCCGGCCCACGAGCTGGCCCTCAAGCTCCACGAGCTTCCCGGCGGGGCGCGGTACACCGCCGAGTACGCCATCCTCTCGGACAGGGAGCCCGCGTCGCTCTTCCGCTCGATCTGCCGGATCGGCGGGAAGGAGGGGTGGTTCGCCGGCAACTGGATGTGGCGCCTCCGCGGCTGGGCGGACACGGTGCTCGGCGGCGTCGGCGCCGCGCGCGGCCGGCGCAGCCGCACGCATCTCCAGGTGAACGACGTGATCGACTTCTGGCGGATCGAGGACCTCGTGCCGGGCCGCCGGCTTTTGCTCAGGGCCGAGATGAAGCTCCCCGGCCGGGCGTGGCTCGCCTTCGGCATCCGCGGGGCGGGGGATCGCCACCGCCTCAGCGTGACGGCGTACTACGACACGAACAGTCTCTTCGGCCGGCTGTACTGGTACGCCTTCCTCCCCTTCCACCACTACATCTTCACGGGGCTGATCAGGCAGATCGAGAAGCGGAGTTGACGCGCGGCGCCCGTTGGCGGAAGATGGAGGGCGATGCCGCCGGAACGGGCGGCGGGCGGGCGCCGGGCGGTGCGGGTGCGCTTGCGGGGCGGGCTTTGGGCGAAACGGTCCATGGCGCCGGAGCGGGCGCCGGGAAAGGATTGAAATGACGGCGAAGAAGCGGACGGACGACGGCGACGGACGGCCACGCTGCGAGTGGTGCCTGTCGCATCCGCTCCTCGTCGCCTACCACGACGCCGACTGGGGCGTGCCGGCCCGCGACGACCGGCTCCTCTTCGAGCATCTCTCGCTCGGCGGCGCCCAGGCGGGGCTGAGCTGGCTCACGATACTCAAGCGGCGCGAGGGCTACCGCGCGCTCTTCGCCGGCTTCGACCCGGCGGCGGTGGCGCGATTCACCGAAAAGCGCATCGAGCGCCTCCTCGGCGACGAGCGGATCATCCGCAACCGGGCCAAGGTCCGATCGGTGGTGAACAACGCGGCTCGCGTGCTCGAGACGCGGCAGGAGTTCGGCTCCTTCGCCCGCTACGCGTGGTCATTCGTCGGGGGCGAGCCGAAGCGGAACCGCTGGCGGCGCGAGGCCGAGATCCCGGCTCTCTCCCCCGAGGCGGAGGAGATGAGCGGCGACCTGAAGAAACGGGGGTTTTCCTTCGTCGGACCGACGATCGTCTACGCCTTCATGCAGGCGGCCGGGCTGGTGAACGACCACCTCGTCGGCTGCTACCGGTACGACGAACTGTAGCGGCGCATCGCCGCGCCCCCGGCGGCGGATCAACCGGAGAGAGGAGGAGGGATGGCACGGCTCGTCAGGAAACGGCCGCGGAAGGCGGGGCTGCCGCCGGGGACGATCGTCCCCCACGAGGCCCGCGAGGAGAAGCCGCGGATCACGATCATCGACTACGACGCCGAGCATCTCGAGGAACGCGAGGTGGAGCGGGTCGAGGAATGCTTCCCCTTCAGGGAGACCCCGTCCGTCACCTGGGTCAACATCGACGGGGTGCACGACGTCGAACTCCTCACGAAGCTCGGCGACCGCTTCGGCATCCACCCGCTCGTCCTCGAGGATCTCGCCAGCACCGGCCAGCGGCCGAAGCTGGAGGTCTTCGACAACCTGCTCTTCATCGTCCTCCGGATGCTCTCGGTGGACGGGGGCGGCGAGCTCGACGGCGAGCAGGTGAGCCTCCTCGTCGGCGAGAATTTCATCATCTCGTTCCAGGAGCGTCCCGGGGACGTCTTCGAGCCGGTCCGCGATCGGCTGCGCACCTCGCGCGGACGCATCCGGCGGGTGGGGCCCGACTACCTCGCCTACGCGCTCATCGACATCATCGTCGACAACTACTTCACGATCCTCGAGGTGGCCGGCGACCGGATCGAGGACCTCGACGAGGCGATGGTCGAGGAGCCGTCGATGCACGAACTGGCGACGATCCGGACCCTGAAGAAGGAGATGATCTTCCTCCGCAAGTCGATCTGGCCGCTGCGCGAGGTGGTGAGCGGCCTCGAGCGGAGCGAGTCGCCACTCGTCCACGAATCCACCGTCGTCTACCTTCGCGACGTCTACGACCACACCGTGCAGGTGATCGACACCGTCGAATCCCTCCGGGACATGACCGCCGGGCTCCTCGACCTCTACCTCTCCAGCGTGAGCAACCGGATGAACGAGGTGATGAAGGTCCTCACGATCATCGCGACGATCTTCATCCCCCTCACCTTCATCGCGGGGATCTACGGGATGAACTTCGAGCGGATGCCGGAGCTGAAGCTGGCGTGGGGCTACCCGGCCGCGCTCGGCGCGATGCTCGTCGTCGGCGTCGTCATGATCGTCTATTTCCGGCGCAGGCACTGGCTCTAGGGGCTGGGGGGCGCCGGCGGAAGGCCGCCGGCCGCGCCGGACGGGAAGGAGAAGGGGCGGCCCAGCCGCCGGGATCATGCCGGAGAGCGAATTCGCGATCACGGTCAAGACCCTCTCGGGGCTCGAGACGGTCCTCGCCGGCGAGCTCGCCGCGCTCGGCGCGTCGGCGATCGAGCCGGGCAACCGCGTCGTCGCCTGCCGGGGCGGCCGGGACCTCCTCTACCGGGCCAACCTGTGGCTGCGCACCGCAACGCGCGTCCTCGTGCCGGTGGCGCGGTTCAACACCCGCACGGAGAAGAGCCTCTACCGCCTCGTGCGTGAGATCCCCTGGGAAACGCATCTCGGCGTCGACGACACCCTCGCCGTGGACTCGGTCGTCTCATCGCCGCATTTCCACCACTCGGGCTGGGTGGCCCTCAAGGTCAAGGACGCCGTCGTCGACCGCTTCCGCGACATCGCCGGGCGGCGGCCGTCGGTGGACACGGCCGCGCCGACCCTGCGGATCAACGTGCACATCGCCGACCGCGACTGCGTCGTCTCGCTGGACTCCTCGGGGCGCGCCCTCGGCAGGCGCGGCTACCGTCTCGAGCGCACCGAGGCGCCCCTCTCGGAGAACCTCGCCGCGGGGATGATCCTCCTCACGGGCTGGCGCGGCGAGCGCGCCTTCGTGGACCCGATGTGCGGCTCGGGGACGATCCCGATCGAGGCGGCGATGATCGCCCGGCATATCGCCCCGGGGCTCCTGCGGCCCGATTTCGGCTTCCTCCGGTGGCCCGACCTCGACGAGCCGCTCTGGCAGCGGATCCTGGGCGAGGCGAAGACGGCCGTCCGGCCCCTCGGCGTCGCCGTTGGGGGCGGGGACGTCGATCCTGAGGCCGCCCGGCTCGCGCGCCAGAACGCCCGCCGCGCCTTTCTCCTCGACGACGTCCCGATCGAGACGCGGGCCTTCGAGGATGCCGGGCCGCCGGCGGCGGAGGGGGTCATCGTGACCAACCCGCCCTACGGCGAGCGGCTCGAGGAGGAGGGGATCGAGGAACTCTACCGGTCGCTCGGCGATACGCTCAAGCGGCGGTGGGCCGGGTGGGAGGCGTGGGTGCTCTCGGCCAACATCGACGCGCTCAAGCGGATCGGCCTGCGGCCCGAGCGGCGGATCGCGCTCAGGAACGGTTCCCTGCGGTGCAGCTTCCGGCGGTACACCCTCTACGAGGGAAGCCGGAAACGCCCGGCGGGGGATTGCCCCGGACCGCGAAACGATGTATAAGTAGTTGTTCCGTTCACGGCCGGCGGAAAGCCGCCGGCCGTGAAAACACGCACGAAGGGATCGCAGTGACCGATTTCGCCCGGTTCGTCGAAACGCACGTCGAGCGGATAGCGCCGCTCGACCGCGAGGCGGCGCTCGCCTACTGGGAGGCCTCCCTCTCCGGCAGTGACGAGCATTTCCGCCGGTTCTCCCGGCTGCAGAAACGGATCGAGGAGATCTACGCCGATACCGGGGCGTTCGCCGTGGTCCGGCGCGCATGGGAGGAGGACGGGATCGAGGATCCGCTCCTGAAGCGCTCGGCCGGCGTGCTCTACCGCCGGTATCTCGGCAACCAGGTCGACCCGGCCCTCCTCGGCCGCATCGTCGAGCTGGCCTCGGAGGTGGAGGGCGCCTTCGGCACCTTCCGCACGGAGGAAAACGGCAAAACGCTCACGATGAACGACGTCCACGATATCCTTCGTACCTCCGGCGACCAGGAGCGCCGCCGCCGGGTGTGGGAGGCGAACAAGCGCGTCGGACGCGTCGTCGCCGACCGGTTGCTCGAGCTCGTCCGCCTCAGGAACGAGTCGGCGCGCGCCGCGGGCTTCGGCGACTACCACGCCATGTCCCTCGAGCTGGCCGAGCAGGACGGCGACGAGCTGCTCGCGCTCTTCGACGATCTCGACCGGCTCACCGCCGGGCCCTTCGCCGCCATCAAGGAGGAGATCGACGGCCATCTCGCCGCCCGCTTCGGCGTGCCGGCCGGCGAGCTCCGCCCCTGGCACTACGAGGACCCCTTCTTCCAGGAGGCCGTCTCGGTGGGCGACGTCGATCTCGACGCGTTCTACCGGGGGACGGACCCGGTCGTCCTCGCGCGGGACTTCTACGCGGGGCTCGGCATGGACGTAGAGCCAATCCTCCGGGCGAGCGATCTCTACGAGCGCGAGGGGAAGAACCCGCACGCCTTCTGCACCGACATCGACCGCCGCGGCGACGTGCGGATCCTCGCCAACATGAAGGACAACGCCTACTGGATGGAGACGATCCTCCACGAGCTCGGCCACGGCGTCTACGACCTGGGGATCGACGGCGAGCTGCCCTGGCTTTTGCGCACCTACCCGCACCTGGCCACGACCGAGGCGGCGGCGATGTTCTTCGGCCGGCTCGCGCAGGATCCCGCGTGGATGCGTGCCGCGCTCGGCCTCGGAGACGCCGAGACGGAGCGGATCGGCCTCGCCGTCTCCCGGAGCCTCCGCGCGAAGCAGCTCGTCTTCGCCCGCTGGTGCCAGGTGATGTTCCGCTTCGAGCGCGAGCTCTACCGGGATCCGGGCGGCGACCTCAACGCCCTGTGGTGGGATCTCGTCGAGCGCCACCAGCTCGTCCGCCGCCCCGACGGGCGCGACGAGCCGGACTGGGCGACGAAGATCCACATCGTCTCGAGTCCCGTCTACTACCACAACTACATGCTCGGCGAGATGATCGCCTCGCTCTTCGCCAGCCACGTCCGCCGGCGTTTCGGCGTCGACGGCGCGGGGCTCCATGGCAGGCGGGACGTCGGCGACTGGTTCAACGAGGTCGTCTTCCGCCCGGGGAACAGCCACCGCTGGGACCGCCACGTGGAGCTCGCCACGGGGGAGGCCCTCACCGCGGCCGCCTTCGCGGACCAGTTCGTCGGGGAGGCGCCGTGATCTGGCTGCTGCCCGCGGCGGGGTGCTCGATCCTCATCGCCGTCATCCTCAAGATCAACGAGACCCGCGGGGGGGACCGCGTGGTGCTGGCGGCGGCGAACTACATCGTCGCGTCGCTCTTGTCCCTGGCTTTGCTGCTTCCCGGGGGAGGGGTGCCCCGGCCGCCGGCGGGGATCCTTGCCCTCGGCGCCGTGGCGGGGGTCGATTACGTCCTCGGCTTCCTGCTCCTCATGACGGGGATCGCCCGGGGACCGCTCGCCGTGCCCGTGACGGTGATGCGCCTCTCGGTGGCCGTGCCGATCGTCGTGTCGATCCTCGTATGGAGCGAGCAGCCGGGGCCGCTGCAGTGGGCGGGGATCGCACTCGGCGCCGCCGCGATCCTCCTCTTCGGCGCGGGGATCCGCGACGGGGGGGAGGCGCACGGCAGGCGCGGCTACCGGCTTCTCATCGTCTCGCTCTTCCTCGTGATGGGGATCGGGGACGTGCTCCTCAAGGCCTTCCGCGAGACGGGGACGGGGGTCGACCGGCTTGTCTTCACGTTCATCCTCTTCACGGTGGCCTGCCTGTTCGCGTGGGGGATCGTGGGGGCGAGGGGGCTCAGGGTCGAGCGCCGGACGGTGCTGCTGGGGTTCCTGCTGGGGGTGCCGAACCTCTACAGCACGATCTTCATGCTGCGGGCCCTGCGGGATGTGCCCGCCTCGATCGCGTTCCCGTTCACCAACCTCGCCGTCATCCTCGGGTCCACCGTGCTGGGCCTCGTCGTGTGGCGCGAGAAGCTCTCGCGCCTCGCCGTCGCCGGGCTGGCCGTGGCGGCGCTGGCGCTCGTGCTCCTGCCGCTGGGGTGAGGGGGGCGGTGGGGCCTCGGGCGGATGCCGCTGCCGCACCTTCCCCGGACGCCCGTGTTCGCTGACCGCCCGGGATGCGTTCCGGTCTGCTCTCCGCCTCATCGATCCGCATTCCGCCTCTGCCATCTCCGAAGCAGGGTCTGAATCTTCCACTCGTCGTCGCCGCCGCCGTACTTGCGGTCCGGCGGTCTGCCTTCCGCGAACTGGAAATCCCGCGGCGGGTCCCAGTGTATCGAGGCGATCATGCTGCAGGGACAGTCGGCGCCCGGATCGATGCGGTAATAATACGTGTCGTACTCGACGGCGATCGTGCCGTTCGTATAGGTGCCTGTCTCCCGGTAATTCGTATTGTGCATGTACAAGACCCTCTCGACCGGGGGATCCTCGAGGCAATGCCGGTAGTACCTGTCGGAATGTCCGATGACTCCGACTCCGCCTTTCGTGACGGTCCTGGACCACAGGTTGTCGTGGCTCGGCTTGCACGCGAGATGCCAGCGATCCGGATCGCCGGTGAAGTAGCCGTGCTTGTATGACATGTCGCATACGTCTTCACGGCCGGGAAAGATCATGACGCTGACGAGCACGCTGTCCTCGACCGCGCAGGAATCGGACAGATCCGCAAAGACGGAAGGCAGGTCGGCCTCGATGTATTCGTAATAGTCGCCGTCGTTCGCCACGGGGAAGCCCGTGAGCACGTCGAACGGGAACTCGATGGTCTCTCCCTCCCGGCGGGGACAGTCGATGCTGTCTCGACAGATGGCGCGGATGATGCGAAGGAACGCGTCCGCCCTGGCGCAATCGGCCACGGCCTCGGAGCGCATGCTGTCCGACACCGCGTGCAGGCGTTCCCTGAAATCGTTCCGTTCGCGATCGGAGTCGCCGCAACCCTGGGGCAGGATCGACAGCAGGCAGGCTGCTGCGACGACGATGGCCGGCGGGATATTCCACTTCATCATGGGAAAGCTCTCCGTGTTCGTTACGGGCCGTTCCGAAATGCCGATCCGGTTCGCTCGCGGTCGATCGGCGACGCCACACTATACCACAGGCGAGTCGCCATTCCGTGCGCTGTTGATATGGATGCACAGATGCATTATATTTTCAGTGGTGGTCGGATCCGCTTCGACCGCTTCCCGCGGGAACTGCCCGGCATCCCCCACCGTTCGCATTCGCCGGCCCTGACGGATCGACGAGCGCGTCCGTCTCCTGATTCGCACGCAAGCGCTCGGGCAAGGAGGTGACCGATGCAACGACTGCGTGATGTTGCGGTCGGCATGCTTGCCGAATGTTTCTGTCCGGATGCTGTGCGAGCGGGCTGAACGAGAGCCGGATCGCACAGGAACCTCGCGCACGAGAACCCGCCAAACAACCGAGGGAGTACCGGTATCGCGTTCTCCGCGACGAAGGCTCGATCCGCATCGAGTGGGTCATCGCCGCGCCCGAGTCGGGGGCCGTCTTCTCCGTGCAGCGGCTGTCCTCGTACGGGAGGAAATTCGTCGAGCTCGACGAGGTGCAAGCCGGCGCGGGCGAGATCGACTTCCGGTTCTGCGACTCGGTCTGCTGCCCGGGGATGACCTACCGCTATCGCGTCGAATGCCGGGGCGCGACCGGCAGTGCGCGGGTCCTCTTCGAGACGGGGGCGTACGAGGCGCCCGGGTGCTCGACGGCGCTCTGCCGGAACTGCCCGAACCCGTTCACGGGCGCCACAGTGCTGCGGTTCTCGCTTGCGGAGCGGGGAAGGGTGGCCGTGGCGGTCTATGACGCCCGGGGCCGGCGGGTCTGCGTCCTCGTCGACGCCGTCATGGCGCGCGGCCCGCACAACCTGGCCTGGGACGGCCGGGACGACACGGGCCGAGCGGTTGCCGCCGGCGTCTACTTCTGTCGCCTGCGGGCAGGCGAGGCGACCCGCTCGGGGAAGCTGGTCGTCATGCGGTGACCGCGTCGTCCCCCGGAGCGCCTTGACAGGGCTTCCGCCGAGCGGGATACTTTTAGCGGGACTCGCGCACAGACGACACACCGGTCCGAACGAGGGGAGATGACGTGTGCCCGAAGACACCGGACCTCCGCCGGGCGGTGCCCGCCGCCGTCTTCCTGGGCCGCATCCTCATCTTCTTCCACGACTGCGTCCATTCGTCCTTCTTCGCTTCCCGGAGGGCGAATGCCATCCTCGGACGCATCTGCGGGATTCTGACCTTCACGCCGTACGAGGACTGGCGCAGGGCGCACGGCATCCATCACGCAACGGTCGGGGACCTGGATCGCCGCGGTGTCGGGGACTTCTGGCTGCTCACCGTCATCGCCATTCTCGCCATCATCGTCGCGGCGAGTTTGACCATCGGGTTCCGCACGTACGTGTTGATCCATCTGCCCGTCATTCTCATCTGCGGCGCCATGGCGATGTGGATGTTCTACGTGCAGCACCAGTTCGACAGTGTTCTCTGGTCCCGCCACGACGAACGGGATCCGATCCGTATCGCGCTGGAGGGCAGCCCGTACTACCGGTTGCCCGGGATTCTCCAGTGGATGACGGGAAACATCGGCTATCATCACATCCACCACATCCGGCCGGGCATCCCCGATTACAACCTGCAGCGATGCTACGACGAGACGCCGGCGATGCAGGCCGTGAAGCCCCTCACCATCCGGGAGAGCCTGCGGTCGCCATTCCTTTATCTCTGGGACGAGGGCCGGCAGCGGATCGTCGGCTTTCGATCGAGACGCTAGGTGCCGGGCGGGCGGAGCCGTCTCGCGTTGCCGAACCCGCGAAACGAACATACAATATGTGCGGAAGTACACGGGATCGACGCAGAAGAGGCACACGCATGCATGGGCGTATCGCCGTTACGACAATCGTTGCATCGATCCTGATCGTATGCGCGCCGGGGAATGCCCCGGCGCGGAGCTGGCTTGTCCGTCCCGACGGGTCGGGGGATGCGCCGACGATCCAGGCGGCGATCGACGGCGCCGCTCCGGGGGACACGATCCTGCTCGCTCCCGGCGTTTACGACCAGCCCACCATCAACTGCCGGCGGGACAGTCTCGCGATCGTCGGCGTCGCCGGCGCGGCAGAGACCATGCTCCGGAACGGCATGTCTCCGCCCCCCATCCTCGAGGTGGGGGAGTGGTTCCGCACGAAGCGCCGGTTCTCCATCGCCGGCGTCACCTTCGCGGACAGCCCTGCGCTGGCTCTCTGCGTGCGGTTTTTCCAGGACGTGACGATCGAGGACTGCATCTTCACCGGGAACGGGCTCTTCGCGCTGTTCGTCGAGACATCGGCGGGGGTCATCATCCGCGACAACCTCTTCTACGCGGGAGCCGGCGGCATCTGCGTCGACGGCGCGGCGGAGATAACGGGCAACACGATCGCCTTCAACGGCGGGACCGGCCTGGACGGCGGCGCGTCCGCGGCGAGATGCAACCTGATCGTCGGCAACGGTGTCGGCGTCGTCTCGGCCGCGCCGGATTCGACCTTCCGGTGCAACGACGTGTACGGGAACGGCACGGACTACCTCGTGGGCGACGATCCGACCGGTCTCCGCGGCAACATCTCGGCATTTCCGGCGTTCTGCGCCGCCGATCCGTCCGGAACGGGGAATTTCCTGCTGCAGAGCTGCTCGCCCTGCGCCCCGGGCAACCACCCGGCCGGCGTCGCGTGCGGGCTCATCGGCGCCCGCCCGGTGGGGTGCGGGCCGACGGCGGTCTCGCGCGCCTCCTGGGGCGCGATCAAGTCCCCGCCGCGCTGAAACGGGCACGTCATCATGAAAAGGGAGCACAACACATGCGCTCACGAACCATGACATACATCCTGGCCGCGGGGCTCCTGGCCTTCCTGGCCGTCGGCGGCCTGGTCTCCTGCTCGGACGACGCGAGCCCGATGGGACGCGTCCGAGCGGTCCATGTTGTAGCTCTCCACGCGTATGTTAGCCCATGTTTTCTACAGCATCAATCAGCGCCACATGATCCTCATACGGCAATTCCGTGCTGAAGAAGAAGATGCGGTCACTGTAATCCTCAAAGCTCTGCACGTTGATCCTTACCTTGTGGTTTGTCATCTTGTAGTACTTGGTGGGTATGAAGACATGGAACACCAGTTCGCTCGGTACAACAAATATGTCCTCCTGTCCCTTGTACAGTCTTTCATAGTAGTCGTCGGTTATGGATATGATCCCGTGAGTCCCCTTTGCCAGTGTCCCGGACAACGGTGACACGATTGCCTTGGAGTCAAAACGCCTCCACGACCGCAGGATCTCCTGCATCTGGTCGGAAAACACGCCGTCAAGAGTTGTAGACAGTTGAACTCTGGTAACGGTTTTGTACTCAACATATTCGATACCGCTGAAAAGATCAGATTCCTTCAACCCATAGAGGGTTTCAAGAAGTGAGATAAGTACGGCAATGGCGTCCTTCGTCTCTCCGCCCAGAAGGTCAATTGAAAGACGATTCTGGGAGGAGTACAGAGTCGTGGCCCTCACCTTGACGTCGGGGCGGTCTCTCAAATGGCCAGCCTTGGCCACGAAGTCTCCATCCTTGTCAAGATCTGCCTCCTGAAACCGGAAAGCGTCCTTTGATTTTTCGACCTTTGAATCCAACGGCTTCTGCAATCGTATAGAAAACTCCTGCTTTACGTGAACGATAACCTGACAAAGATTATATGGTGCAAGTATGGTTGCCATGGTGTCTACCTCGCTTTGTTTCTGGTGTTCAGTTTGGACAGAATATCCTTCACGCTTGGATCTGACATAACTCCTCCTTCTAATTTGCCATCCGTTTCTCTTTTATTGTCGAGTTCACTTGATGTTTCTTGGTCTAATACCGTCGAGATTAGCTCAGGTCTTTCAATACGCAATCGTTTCTCAATGGCAGCGACAGTGCGTTTGCATCGGAGAATTGTTTGAGCTTGGGCATTCTTACTCTGTCTGTGCGTTCGACCCAGTGCCCACGCAGTGAGCAGAAGTCCCGTGCACAGAGCAAGAGACACATAGGCGACGTTTGAGCTTGGGGATGCAGAGAAATGGTAGAAAATGTTCGAGATTAATAGACTCCCACAGAACCCGATTATGCCCCACTTCCCGTTGGCGTTTGATTCTCGGACTGGGTGAATCGCGTCAATATCTTCCTTCAACCGATCCCATTGGTCTTGGTCAACCGGGACGATGTCTGGATTGACAAAACCTTGGACTCGTCGTGTTTGCTTCTCCATATCCGTCTCCGTGTTCATGTGGGCTAACGGCGCTGCGGATCGGCGGTGGGCGGGAGCGTGAGCACCGCTAACGCGGACGCCCATCCGTCGCAGCCGCACGATGGCTGGCGCGAAGCGCCGGACAGCGTGCGGATGGAAATCCGCAGCGCCGATGGCGCGGAAACGCGCGCAACCAATCCAACTCTCACGATCAACCCTTACCTGACTTCAAAGCCCCGTGTCGCACGTCTGGCCGGCGCGTCTTGTCCGCGCCATCGCTCGTGAATCAGCCGCGAGCGAAGGGTGGCGCGGGGTGTGCTGGCGTCGCGAAGCGACGCCCCCCTTGCAGTCACCGTGACACCCGAGATCGTCGGCTGCATTCACCAGTTAGGCCCCACGGCCGTGCATCACGCACGGCGCATCACGAGTCCGATCTGGCGGTAGTTCGACAGGTCGTCCACAAGATCGAAATCCCGGCGCATGATCCACTTGGCGAGCGCAGACGAGTCCCCGAAGTTCCGATAGAACGTGTGGACACCGTGATGAGCGAACACATGACCGTCCTTGAACTCATTGTCGTGAGTGCAGCGACGCAGGATGCTGCTGTCGTTGCGCGGCACCACCAGGACAAAAAGGCCGTCGGGTCCGAGGTGCCTGTGCGTAGCATCTAGGAGAGCTCTCCTGGTCCCGGGCGGCACTACGTCAAACACTGCGACGCAGAAGACAGCGTGGACTCGGAGAGACTTCGCTTTGGCGAAGGCGCCGAACTCAATGACAGAGAGCTTCTCACCCTTGCGCTTCCGGAGGCCGTCGACGAACATCGGTATCGTGCTCGTCGCACTGCCCAGCTTGTGCGTCGCCGAGAGCTGATGAGCTGTGTCAACCAAGGTGATGTCTCGATAGCACTCACGTAGGTGGACCAAGTGCCTCAACTTGCCGCATCCAAGGTCAACGACGCGCGCGCACTCTGGGGAGTAATCCGACATCCGGCTGAGCAGCTTGATGAACATCGGATTGGGCTGAGCGTTGATTCGCTGGGCGCTGTAGTCAGATCTAATCTCAGGCATCTGCGAGTTCCTCTCCATGCTTAACGAGGAAACCACTGAGCGCCTCCTCGAACTCCGCTTTGCAGGTCGAATGAACGGCGTTGATCTCCGCCTGGGTTGCACGAGTCAAAGGACTTCGGAGACCCCTGCCAATCATCCTGCTGACCGCGAAGGCGACGACTGACAAGCCCCAGACCCAGAGCACGGATCCCGTGATGCCGGTGTCTGTGAAGATGATGACGAGGAGCCAGTAGATGGCGCTCGCGAGGATGAGCAAGAGCGTGGCTACCTCCGCCAGTTGGAACAGCCAGTACTTGGTGACTCGCTCGTAGAACCGCACGACGAGGTTCGTACTGATCTTGGTGTGGCGATCTCCCACGAACTGGTAGAAGTGAAGCCACATGAAGTCCTTTGCATCGCTCCGCGCGAGTTCTATGGTGCGCTCTGGCACTCGGCCGGAGTAGGGGGCGAGAAGGGCAGGCATGATGAACTCGGAGTCGTAGTGCCGCCGCCAGCGCACGATATAGTGGTCGTACAAGTGATCGTGGATCTCGAGCAGGTGAACAAGCACGACCGACATGATTCCGCCGACTGCCACCGCGGCAGCGAACTTGCCGAGAATGCGTACCCACTCGACAGTCCCAGGAACAAGCATGGCAATGAAGTACCTATGCTCTGGGGTGAGCACGTACTGCCACGAAACGAAGACGCACACCGCCCAGAAGGGGACTGACCAATTCGCCAGATTCGTTCGTACATCCTGGTAGTGATCAAACTTGGGCTTCAAAGCTGCCAAGAGTGTCTCCTTTCCATGTCGCCGTGGGGCCTAACGGCGCTGCGGATCGGCGGTGGGCGGGAGCGTGAGCACCGCTCACGCGGACGCCCATCCGTCGCAGCCGCACGATGGCTGGCGCGAAGCGCCGGACAGCGTGCGGCTGGACATCCGCAGCGCCGATGGTGCGGCGCGAAGCGTCCGCGCCATCGTATAGTATACAGAACTGTGTATGCAGATTAGCAGCCCCACAGGTGCCGGATAAATATATCACAACTCCAGGGGAATATGGGTAACGTATTTTAAATCAGGCGCAAAATAATAGCGTAAACGATCATTAACAGTATTAGACTGCGAGCGGGCACCGTCTAATTACATTATCACCAAGAACTTGAATTCTCTGAATCCCCGCCGCCGATCCGGGCGTCATCGATATTTTCCGGTTTTCGGGCCACCGGCCGGGCCCGACCAGGCCCCCACCAAGAATTCGGTTGCATCCCCCAGCGCCCTCGTGTAGTATCCCCCTCGAACGAGCCTTTTAATCTGGTCCGGGAGGCCAGAAAAGGATCGATCGGGCGTCAACGCGCGCGAGCCCTCCTCGACCTCCCCGACCGGGAGGATTTTTTTTGCCCGCCCGCACCGAGGAGGTGCCTCGTTGAAGATCCTTCGCAAAGCGGTGGTGATGGACGAGATGCAGATCCGTCGCACCATCATGCGCATCGCCCACGAGATCGTCGAGCGCAACCGGGGGGTCGACGGCCTGATCGTCGTCGGCATCCGCAAGCGCGGCGTGCCGCTCGCAGAGCGGATCGCCGCGGCGATCCGCGAGTTCGAGGGCACCGACCTGCCCGTCGGCGCGCTCGACATCACCCTCTACAGAGACGACCTGCAGATGATCGACCGGAACCCCGTCGTCGGCCACACCGAGATCGGCGTCGATCTCGACGGCCGGACGGTCGTCCTCGTCGACGACGTCCTCTTCACCGGCCGCACCGTCCGCGCGGCCCTCACCGAGCTCATCGACTTCGGCCGCCCCGAGGCGATCCAGCTCGCCGTCCTCGTCGACCGGGGGCACCGCGAGTTCCCGATCCGTGCGGACTTCGTCGGGAAGAACGTGCCCACCTCGCAGAACGAGACGGTCGAGGTCCTCCTCTACGACACCGACGGCGAGGAGCAGGTCGTCCTGAGCGACGTGATCCTCGACGAGCCCGGCGACGAGCGGGGAATCGAGTTCGACGGCGAGCCGGCGCCGGACGAGACCGGCCCGGCGCGGAAGGCCGCGAAGAAGCCGGCGGGCAGGGCGGCCGCGAAGCGGAAGGCCGCCCCGAAGAAGGCCGCGGCGAAGCGGACGCCGGCGAAGAAGGCGGCGAAGGCGAAGCCGTCGACCGCGAAGAAGCGGCCGAAGACGAAGACGAAGGCCAAGGCCAGGACGAAATCGAGGACGAAAACGAAGTCCAGGACGAAAACGGACCGCAAGGCCGCGGCGCCGAAGCGTGCGCCGCGCAAGTCGAAGGGATAGACACGATCTCCGCGACGGAGAAAGGGGGTAGGACGGCGTGCAGTTCAAACGCAAGGACCTGCTGGGGCTGGAATACCTGACCGCGGAGGAGATCAATCTCATCCTCGAGACGGCCGGTTCCTTCAAGGAAGTACTGGACCGGAAGGTCAAGAAGGTGCCCGCCCTCAGGGGGGTCACCGTGGCGAACGTCTTCTACGAGCCGAGCACCAGGACCCGGATGAGCTTCGAGCTCGCCGAGAAGCGCCTCAGCGCCGACGTGATCAACTTCTCGAAGGCGACCTCCTCGGTGGCGAAGGGGGAGACCCTCCGCGACACCGTCGAGAACATCCAGGCGATGAAGGTGGACATCGTGGTCATGCGGCACGGCTCCTCGGGGGCGCACAGGTTCATGTCGGAGTTCCTCGACGCCTCGATCGTGAACGCCGGCGACGGCCAGCACGAGCATCCCACGCAGGCGCTCCTCGACATGCTGACCCTGCGCCAGCGCTGGGGGACCTTCACCGGCAAGAAGGTGACGATCATCGGCGACATCATGCACAGCCGCGTCGCCCGCTCGAACATCTGGGGGCTCACGAAGCTCGGCGCGCAGGTGACCCTCTGCGGCCCGCCGACGATGATGCCCGTCGATATCGAGAAGCTCGGCGAGGGGGGCGTCTCGGTCGAGTACGACCTCCGCAAGGCGGTGGCCGAGGCCGACGCCATCAACATCCTGCGGATCCAGCTCGAGCGCCAGGACGCCAGGCTCCTGCCGAGCTCGCGCGAGTATTTCGAGGTCTTCGGGGTCGGGCCCGAGGCGCTGCGCGCCGCGCCGGAGCACTGCCTCGTGATGCACCCGGGGCCGATGAACCGCGGCGTCGAGATCAGCCAGGAGATCGCCGACGGCGACCGCGCCGTCATCCTGGAGCAGGTCACCAACGGCGTGGCAGCGCGGATGGCCGTGCTGTTCCTCATCGCCGGCGGCAAGATCGAGGAAGACGACATCCAGTAAGAGAGGAGCGGGGGAGAACACATGATCAGCTGGAAAGACAAGAAGGAATTCTGGATCGCGGGAGCGCGGATCGCCGACCCCGCCGCGAAGAAGATCAGGTCCGGCTGCCTGCTCGTCCGCAAGGGCGCGATCGCCGAGATCGCCTGGCAGAAGGAGGTCGACACCGACCTGCCCGTGCTGGACGCCGCGGGGATGCTGCTCGCGCCGGGCTTCGTCGACGTCCACGCCCACCTGCGCGAGCCGGGGCACGAGGAGAAGGAGACGGTCGCCACCGGCACGGCGGCCGCGGCCGCCGGCGGCTACACGGCCGTCTGCTGCATGGCCAACACCGACCCGGTCGTCGACGACCCGAGCGTCGTCGAGTACATCCGTTGCCGCGCCGCCGAGGCGGACAACTGCCGCGTCTACCCGATCGCCGCCCTCACGAAGGGGCTCGGCGGGGAGGTCATCTCCGAGTACCGCCTGCTCAGGGACGCCGGGGCGGTCGCCCTCAGCGACGACGGCAGGTGGGTGGAGAACAGCCGCACGATGCGCACGGCGCTCGAGTACGCCGGGATGTTCGACCTGCCCGTCGTCTCGCACTGCGAGGATCACCGCCTCACGGCGAACGCGCAGATGCACGAGGGGTTCCAGTCGACGCGGCTGGGGCTCAAGGGGTGGCCGGCCGCCGCCGAGGAGATCGCCGTCGACCGCGACGTCCGCCTCGCCGAGCTCACTGGCTCCCGCCTCCACCTCGCCCACCTCTCGACGGCCGGCTCCGTCAAGATCCTCAAGGCCGCGAAGCGCGCGGGGGTCCGGGTCACGGCCGAGGTCACGCCGCACCATCTCACGATGGACGATTCGATGCTGGAGACCTACGACCGCAACCTCAAGGTCAACCCGCCCCTGCGCGGAGGGACGGACATCGCCGCCCTGCGAGCGGCCTTGCGGGACGGGACGATCGACTGCATCGCCACCGACCACGCCCCGCACACGGAGATCGACAAGCAGGTGGAGTTCAACTACGCACCGCCGGGGATGATCGGCCTGCAGACGGCCTTCGCCCTGCTCCACACCGAGCTCGTCCTCACCGGCGAGCTCGAGCTCGTCGACCTCGTCCGTCTCCTCACCCTCGGGCCGGCCGAGACGCTCGGTTTGCCGGGCGGACGCCTCCAGGCGGGCGATCCGGCCGACCTCGTCCTCATCGACACCGACGAGGAGTGGGTTTTCGAGAAGGAGGCGATCCTGTCGCTCTCGCGCAACACGCCCCTCGTCGGGCGGCGTTTTACCGGGCGCGTCCAGGGCATTTTCCTTGAGGGGAACTGGCGAAGCGTTATACTTGACGGGTGAGGGGGCGCGCCGCGCGTCCCCGCCGCCCCGAACCGACCCCGGGAACCGGAGGGTGGAGGCAGCCGTGAAGACCGGATACCGCAGGGCGGGCCTTGTCGCCGTCGTCGTCGCCGCGGCCCTCGCCGCGTCGTGCGCCTACTTCAACACGCTCTACAACGCGCGCCGCATCTACGGCGAGGCGGAGGAGCAGCGCATCCGGGCGGACGGCGACGAGCGGGCCGCGCGCGACAAGTACGAACAGGTCGTCACGAAATGCGCCTCGCTCGTCGCGAACTATCCCGACAGCCGGTGGGTCGACGACGCCCTCTTCCTCATGGGGCAGGCCCTCATCCGGCAGGGGGATCTCAACAAGGGGATCCGCAAGTTCCAGGAGATCCAGGCGAACTACCCCGGGAGCAACTACGCGCCCCGTTCCTCATACTGGCTCGCCTACGCCTACTACCGGAAGCGCGACTACAGCCAGGCCACCTCGCTCGTCGAACGGTTCCTCGAGGAGCATCCGAAGAGCGATCTCCGGTACGATGCGATGTTCCTCGCAGGCGACATCTACCTGGCGACCGAGAACGTGGAGGCCGCGCTCTCCTACTATGCCCGCGTCGCCGAGGAATCGAACGACCGCGACCGCGTGCAGGAGGCGGTCGTCAAGAGCGCCGAGCTGTACTACTCGCGGGGGGAATGGGAAGAGGCGGCCGCGGGCTACGAGAAGGTGCTGCGGGGCGGGATGAGCCCCGAGCGGCGGCGCGAGATATCGATCCTCCTCGGCGACTGCTACACGCGGATCGGGAGATGCGACGAGGCGATGGCGATCTTCGACCGGCTGCTCGTCGAGGTCGCGACGACGCGCGACCAGCCGCCGCTCATCCTCGGGCGCGCGGCGAGCTTCGTCTGCATGGATTCGCTCGAGAGCGCGCGGGAGACGTACGAGGACATCGCGAAGCGGTTCCCGAAGTCCACCTATTCGGCCGAGGCCTTCTATCGGCTGGGCGTCATCTTCGAGGAGAAGATGGACTCGCTCTCGCTCGCGCAGGAGGCCTTCTCGAAGGTGAGCGTCGAGTACGCCAACTCCGATTTCGCGCCGTTCGCCCTCCAGAAGGCGACCAGCCTGAAGCGCCTGATCGAGCTCGAGGAGTCCCGCGGCGGGGAGACGACCGTCGAGCAGCGCGCGGAGCGGCGGTTCCTCGCCGCGGAGATCCAACTCACGCGCCTCGAGAAGGTCAAGGAGGCGATCGTCGACTACCAGGCCGTCGTCGACAGCTTCCCCGGCTCGAGCTTCGCCCCGCGCTCCGCCTTCGCGATCGCGTGGATACACGAGAAGAAGATGAAGGACGTGGCCGAGGCGGCGCGCCTCTACCGCGGGATCGCCAGGCGGTTCCCGCGTTCGCCGCAGGCGCGCGGGGCGGTCGACCGGCTCGGCGATCTGGGGATGGCGTCGCTCAGGGACAGCCTCGCCGCCTTCGTCGACTCGGTGGCCGCAACGGCCCCGCCCGTGGACACGACCGCCGTCGATTCGGCCGTCGTCGCGCCGCCGGTCGTGGCCGACACCGCGACGATCGCGCCGCCGCCGGCCGCGCCCGATACGTCGACCGCGGTCGTTCCGCCGACGCCCGCTGCGCCCGACACCACGCGCATCGCGCCGATCGTCGTCCCGGATTCGACGGCCGCGGCGCCTGACACGTCCGCCGCCCCGCCGGACACCGCGCGGGCCGCCGCGCCCCCGCCGCCGCCGGCGGACACCACGGCCGCCCGCCCCCCCGATCCCGACGCTATCCGCCGCGCGACGACCTATCCGTCCGCGCCCGACACGTCCGCGGCCGGCCGGAAGGGTGAGGGATCGTGACGGGCCGGGGCCGCTTCACCGCGCACGTTCTCCGCAGGAAGGCGCTGTCGCAGGCGACGACGATGCTCGTCACCGAACGTCCCGCCGGATTCCCCGAGGCCGAGCCGGGGACCTTCGTCTCCTTCCTGGCGGGGGAGGGGGCCTCGTCGATCCTTCGCCGCCCCTTCGGGATCATGGACCTCTCGGCCGATGCGATCACCTTCGTCGTCAAGGTCGTCGGCGCGGGCTCGAGGTGGCTCGCGGGGCGCGCCGCGGGCGACGCGGTCGATTTCGTCGGCCCCCTCGGCGGACGGCTCTTCGCGCCCCCGCCCGCGGGACGCGCCGTCTTCGTCGCCGGCGGGACGGGGCTCGCCCCGATGATCTTCGCCGCCAGGAGCTGGCGGCGCCGCGGCCTGCTCGAACGCGGCGTCCTCCTCTTCGGCGCGAGCTGCGAGGAGGAGCTGATGCGCGGCGCGCTCGAGGACGAGTTCGACGAGACGCACTTCGCCACGATCGACGGCTCCGCCGGCTTCGAGGGGGACGTCGTCTCGCTTTTCGCGAGCCTGCTCGACGACGGCAGCCTCGCCGCCGGAGGCATGCTCTATTCCTGCGGGCCGTCGGGGATGGTCCGGGCGCTGTGCGAGCGCGCCGGGACGGCGTTCGAGGGGCACGAGACCTCGCTCGAGACGGTCATGGCCTGCGGCGTGGGCGCCTGCCGCGGCTGCACCGCCCCGCTCAGGGGAACAGACCGCTTCGCCGCTGTCTGCTCGGACGGCCCCGTCTTCGACGCCGACGGGATCGACTGGGAGGGGTGGGATCGATGACGACGCGCCTGATCGGCCTCCGGATCGGCCCGGCCTCCTTCGAGAACCCCGTGATGCTCGCCTCGGGGCCGGCCGGCTACGGGGAGGAGTACGCCGGACTCGTCGACATCGCCGCGGTCGGCGCCGTCGTAACGAAGACCGTCTCGCTCCATCCGCGGCCGGGCAATCCCGGCCCGCGGCTCCAGGAGACGCCGGCCGGGCTCCTCAACAGTGTCGGGCTCGAGAACGTCGGGGCGGAGGTTTTCTTCGACCGCAAGCTTTCCGCGCTCCTCGCGGCGGGGGGAAGGGCGGTCGTCAGCCTCGCCGGGGAGGACTGGGAGGAGTACCTGCCGCTCCTCGACCGGACGGCGGCGGCGACGGGTTTCGACGCCGTCGAGCTCAACCTCTCCTGCCCGAACGTCTCGCGCGGCGGGATGGCGGTCGGCGTCGATCCGGCGCTCGTCGAGCGCTACGTGGCGGCGGCCCGCGAGCGGCTGCCGGGGCGCGCGGTCTTCGCCAAGCTCACGCCGAACGCGGGGGATCTCGCCCCGCTCGCGCGGGCGGCGGAGGCGGGAGGCGCGCACGCGGTCACGGCGATCAACACCGTCCTCGGGCTCGACGTCGACACGGCGCGCCGGCGGTTCGTCTTCGACCGCGTCACGGCGGGGCTCTCCGGGCCGGCGATCCTGCCCGTCGCTTTGTGCGCGGTCTGGCAGGCGGCCCGGGCCGTGTCGATCCCCGTCATCGGCGCCGGCGGGATCGCCTCGGTCGACGACGCGCTGAAGTTCTTCATGGCCGGGGCCGCCGCGGTGCAGGTGGGCACCGGCATCTTCGCCGACCCGGACCTCCCCGCGCGCATCGTCGGGGCGCTCCGGGCAAACGGCGTGCCGGCGGCCATCGACGGCTGATCCGGGATCGCGGGCGCCGGCGACCGGCGGCGCCTCCCCGGCGACATATAATAAGGAAGGGAAAACGGGATGGACACACAGGCGCGCACGCCGGAGATCATCGCGGCGCTCGACGTGGAGGATCGCGGGGAGGGGCTCCGACTCGTCGAGGCCCTGTCGGGCACGATCTCCTTCTTCAAGCTGGGCAGCCGGCTCTTCACCGCCGAGGGGCCGGGAATGGCGCGGGAGATCGCCGATCGCGGCGGCCGCGTCTTCCTCGATCTCAAGTTCCACGACATCCCCGCCACGGTGGCCGGGTCGGTGCGCGCGGCGAGCGCGCTCGGCGTGCGGATGATGACAATCCACGCCTCGGGCGGCCTCGAGATGATGCGCGCTGCGGCCGAGGCGGCCGCCGAGGGGGCCGCGGCGGCGGGGACGGAGCCTCCCCTCGTCGTCGGCGTGACCGTGCTCACCTCCCTCTCCCGCGAGGACTTCGACGCGACGACGCCCCTCGCCGGCGACGTGGCCGATCT
>JAFGEZ010000028.1 GCA_016931295.1 Candidatus Krumholzibacteriota bacterium | reverse complement strand
CGGCGAATATCGCTTGCTGCTCACGGACTCCCTCCTTTAGGCTCAATTGTAACCTATCAGGTGTCTAGCAAACCAGGGGAAGTCCAGCCTATTTATACAGTTATGTGTACAGTGATGGCATTTGACGCGCACCCGCAGAAACATCTATCTTGAGTCTGTGGAGGATGGGCGTTCGCGTGAGCACGCTCCCGCCCACCGTCGATTCGCGGTGCCGTTCGGTGGCGCGAGGGGGTAGCTTTGGATCGTGAATATGCCCACAGCAACAAGAGTACCCTGTTCCGACGGCTTTCGAGTTCCTCGTGTGCATACCTTGCGACGGCGGTCGTGGCGACCTGGTCGGCATGGGTGCCCGCGGCGATCATCTCCGATAGTCATCCTGCCACGGCGCGGGTTCTGCAGTACGTCGGCGGCGGTGCGCTGTTCGCGGTCACTGTCATCTTCGTGCTCCTCGCCTCCCCGTCATCCAGGACGGGCTACTCTGCGAGGCTGACGCGTCTTCGGTTCGGGATGCGGCCGTGGATCATGATCGTCGCAATCCCGTTCGCAGTCACGGGCCTGTCCGTGCTGATCGATCTCGCACTCGGAAATCGAGCAGCGACGGGTCCGTTTCTGCGGCAGGCGGCCGCGCCCGGTCAACTCGCGGCCATGGCAGCGTTTCTTCTTTTCTTCGGGCCACTTCCGGAAGAGTTGTCCTGGCGCGGCTTCGGGCTGCCGCTGCTGCGGACGCGCATGGGACCGCTTCCAGCGACCCTGGTTCTCGCCTCGGTGTGGATCGTCTGGCACCTTCCGCTCTTCTGGCTGAGCGGTTCCTATCAGTCGAAACTCGGCGTGTTCACGCCCGGATTCTGGCTGTATCTTGTAGCGGCTTTCAGCACGACGTTCCTCTACACCTGGATATGGGAGGCGACTCGAAGCACGATCGCGGCGATCATCTTGCATTTCATGGTCAACTTCAGCGGAGAGTTCCTCGATCCATCGCTTCGAGCTGACGCCGTTCGCACGGCGCTCTACGCGATCATCGCGTGCCTCCTCGCCGTGATGTGGATTCGAGATACACGATATCGACGTCATGCCAACGGCTCGTCCGCCTGAACCGCTCGAGGGCGCGGATCGGGCAGGAACCTTGACATCTGATCGAAGATAAGTGCTATCATCCTCCGGCAGTCAGGATTCACGTTCTCGGCATATGGCAAGGTGGCGATATCACCCCATGTTCGGACGACGGAAGAAACGCAGGGAAGCGCTGAAGCGCGAAGCCTTCCCGCCGCGCTGGCTCGAGGTCATCGAGCGGCGCGTCGCCTACTGGCACCTGCTCTCCACGGCGGACAAGCTCGAGCTCCTCGGCCTCGTGCGGATCTTCCTCGACGAGAAGCGCTTCGAGGGGTGCGGCGGGCTCGAGATGAACGACACCGTGCGGGTCGTCATCGCCTCGCTCGCCTGCATACTGCTCCTGCACCGCGAGACGGACGTCTTCCCCGGCCTCGACTCGATCCTCGTCTATCCCGGCGAGTTCTCCTCTCCCGTGGAGGAGTACCACGATTCGGGGATCGTCACGCAGGGATTCGAGACGCGCGAGGGGGAGTCGTGGGGGGAGGGGGCGCTCGTGCTCTCCTGGGACGTCGTCCTCGAGGACGCGGCCGACGCCTCCGACGGCGTGAACGTCGTCTTCCACGAGTTCGCGCACCAGCTCGACGACGAGGCGACGCGCGCAGCCGGGGCGGGGTATCTTCCAGACGGCGATCTCTCCGCCTGGACCGCCGTGATGGACCGGGAGTACCGCGAGCTCGTCGAGGACGTGGAGGAGGGGTACGACACCTTCATCGACGAGTACGCCGCCGAAAGCCCCGCCGAGTTCTTCGCCGTCGTCACCGAGTACTTCTTCGAGCTCCCCCTCGACCTCGAGGAGGAGCACCCCGATCTCTACGATGCCATGCGTCTCTACTACCGGCAGGATCCCGCCGAGACCTTCCAGCGGGCGCAGCCGGGGGACGACACGGTCCACTGACGGCTCACCGCCCTCCTGGAAATCCGTTTCGCCATAAGTATCAGATGGATACCGCGCCGGAACGGACGCCTCAAGAGTGTAACTAATAGTTTACTAGTGTAAATTGAAGCATACAGTGCATGTTCCTCTATATTATTTCCTTGCAATAGATAGAGAATGATGGTATGCTCTCCTCCAGCGGCTAGCAACATTATCTGAAAATTTAAACCTGCGAAACGGATGGCGTCGGCGATCGGCCGCCGTCGTCGGTTCGCGTGCGAGGAAAGGAGTGCGCGATGACCACCGAGTTGAAGCGTTTCGGCGACGCGTATGCCTCGATCGTCGTGGCGGCGTACGAACCGCTGATCATCACATGGCTCTCGGACTGGGCATTGTTCCAGATGGCCGGGATGATGGCCTGGCGCTCGCAGAAGGGCAAGTACATGGTTGCACGGTCCTCGGCCCCGACGGCGGCGGCGCTGTATGTGAACCGACCGCGCGAGCGGATGCCGGCCTCCGCGGCGAGCCGCCTGCCGGCCGGTACGAAGGTGGAGAGCATGTACGTCGATTCCCTCGGCTATCCGATCGCCGAGGGCGAGGTGCAACCGGTCAAGATCAAGGGATTCCCCGAGGCCGTCAGGATCGGCGACACCGTATATCCCCACGGCGTCATGCGCGTTATCCGGGAGGTGGAGGACGAGGAGCGGAGCGGCACCTTCCTGTCCCGGATGTTCCGCCGGAAGGGCAAGACAGCGGGAGAGCACCGGCCGCTCTGGCAGACCGCCGGCCGGACGTTGCCCACCGTCCTCAACGGGCGCCTCGGCGCCGTGGATGACGACTTCGATTTCCACGCTTGTCGCGTCTTTTTCTACGACGCGCTCGTCAAGGCGGTCGATCATGCCATAGCGGAAGACAAGCCTCCCGCCGAGGCGATCAGGTCGGCCCTCAACGGCGCCACGAAATACAAGACCTACGAATTCCTGCCGCCGAAGATCCTGGAGGAAGGGCTGTCACCGATCGGCATCGCGCACTTCTACCGGCAGCTGTACTTCAACCTCGAGGAGGGAGTCGGTCCCATCGAGGAAGCGTTCACCGTCGCGCCGCTGGAGACCCTCGAGGTGGTCTACGAGACCACCAGGAAGCAGATCCACGAGGAGATCGTCGAGGTCGGCTACGAGTCGGTCAGCGAGAAGGCGGTCGAGAGCAAGAACCTCGATGAGATCTCCGACAAGGTCTCCTCCATGATCCAGAGGGACGCCTCCGCGTCGATGTCCGCAAACGCCTCCGGTTCCATCGGCGTCTGGCAGGCGGGAGCGTCCGCATCGGCTTCGCTCTCTTCCTCGACGCAGCGCAACCGCGAGGAAACGTCACGCCGGGTGAAGGAGATCACCACGCGCGCCTCCGAGCGGATCCGCAAAAGCTACACGATCAAGACACGGGACTACGAGGAGACGACCGAGAAGAACCTCACGAGGCGCCTCATCAAGAACGAGTCGGAGCACCCGGTCAGCTACGGGCTCCGGCGGGTGCTCGGGAAGGTGCTCGTCAAGGTGCAGGATCTCGGCCCGCGCCTCGTCTGGCAACTGTACATCAGGAACCCGGGCGATGGGCTCGCGCGCAGCAGGTTCGTCCATTTCCGGGAGGCGGAACCTGTTTCGGTTCCCGAGCTGCCACCAGGATGCCCGCCGCGGCCGCGCGGCGGCACCGATACCGGTTCCACGAGCTCGGTCATAGCGCGGGATTCCGACCACGGATATTTCGTGACGGTCGTGATCAACCCCGGCGCTGACCGGATGGTGACCGCGGTCAGCATCGACTCGATCACCGATCTCGAGGGCGGCGGGAAGGAGGACTACGCACCCTCGCCGAAGAACGACATCCAGTGGGGGCCCGGCTGGGATCCGAACACAAACACCTACACGATCAACATCGTGATCCTCCCGGGTGATTCTGCGAGCGTGTCGGTGAACTACACCTACGCCTGGGATCCGGCGCAGGAAGTGCTCGACGAGTGGGAAGCGAAACGGCAGCAACTCGTCCACGAGATCGAGCAGAAACTGCTCGAGGAACAGTTCCAGCGAGAGAAGACGCTCATCACCGAGCGGAGCAAGATCAAGGCGCGGCCCGCCATCGATCTCCGGCGCGAGGAGCGCTACGAGATCATGAATCGCATGATCTCGCAGCTCTTCGGCCGGGGCGACGATCCGGCCGAGCCGGTGCCGCTCGAGATCGAGTACTTCCACCGCTACTTCGATATCGAGGGGATATTCGTCTACACGCATCCGTCCTGGTGGCGGCCGCGGTACTCGCCCGTGTCGACGAGCTTCGGGCGGGAGGCGTACGAGATCACCGCGGAATCCGAGCCGGCCCCGATGGGGGTCTCGCTCGGCTGGTGCATCCAGCTCGACGGGGACATGCGGCGGAACTCGTTCCTCAACAGCCCGTGGGTGCGGGTCTGCCTTCCCATCAATCCCGGGAGGGAGCGTGAGGCCGTCGAGTGGCTGTCGGTGCACGTGGAAGGCAGGCACGGGTACGATCCATCCAGAAACCCGCTCAAGGGATTGCTGGAGGATATCGATGAGGTCCGCGATCGGCAGGGAGCGCTCGGTTGCGCGGGCCCCGACTACGTAACGGTGGGGTCCGATGTGGGAGATGGGGATCCGGCGACCCCGGCCGGCATCTATCCGGTGATCGACGAGTTCGAGATCACGCTGCCGACCGACGGATTCGTCTACGAGACCCTTGAAATCGAAGGTACGTGACCCCGAACCGCGGAGCGAACGGTGCCGGTCGAGAAAGTAATCATCGCGTTCGGTTGCCAGGTGCGCGACTGGAACGACTGTTCCGATGTCACGACTCTCCTGGATGGCCATGCATCCGTGACGAAGGTCTCGGCATCACCTCTCCGGTACAGGTACAAGAAGGGGAAGCGGAAGATCGACATCGACCTGGTCTTCGAGAAGGCCGCTTTCCGGAAAGCCCTCGATGCCGGCGGTGCGGTCGTCGTGTACGACGGGCACTCCCGGTACGGACAGGGGCCGGCGTTCTGCGGTTCGGGCTTCAAGATATGCAAGGATCCGCCGAACTCGGCATCGAACCCGATGGGGGATCATTTCAGGATGGGATGGGACGCCGTCAACGTGCCATGCATCGAGGAGATCCTGCATCACTGCGTCGCGCCGTCGGAATATCCCGAGACGCCCCCGAAGACATTCTTCGCCCGGGCATGGGTCAGGAACGTGTTCAAGCTCGCCGCCAGGCCGATCGCGAAGAAGACGGCCGCAACGTGCGGAACGATCAGGTTCGCCAGGCGCAGCCTCGCTTCCTGCAAGCCCGCTATCGCCCGGCTGACGAACGGTCTCGGCGAGAGAACGCTTGCAACGAGGCACTACTGGTATACGATCAAGCGCGGCGCCGACTTCGAAACGATGGTGAAGGTCGGCTCGGGCGACCTCGACGCGACGGGTCTCGCGTGCGGCGCCCTCTTCGTGAACTCCTGCTCCAGCAAGCGGCACTTCTACGCCGCGCTGCGGAGGAAGAGGATCGCCGTGAAGGGGAAGACGCGATTTCTTTTGACGACGAGGCCGGCATCCGCGTCGACCACCCACGTTTTCCTCCAACTCGTGCTTCGCGGTCTCGATCCGAGGAAGGCGAAGGATGCGAAGAAGATCTGCCGGAGGCTCAACGCGATTCCGGGCTCCGGCCGGGTCGTCACGCTGAAATGAGGTGAAGGGGCGATGAGCGCCGACGCACAGGTCATACTCTCCCTGCTGCGGGACGACCGCATCGCGGATTTCGATTCGTCGCTCCTTTTCAGGAGCGAAATCAAGGACGATCCGGCGGCCGCGTCGATCCTCGTCGGCATCATGCACGACGGGGCTCCGGGGCTCGCGGCGCGGGCCAGGGAGATGCTGTGCCTCTTCGACCGGGGGTACGCGCAGGCCCTGGCGGAGGGGTTCTCGAAGTCCGGGGCCTCGTGGCGGGGGAACCTGCTCGACCTGCTCTGGACCGTCCATACGGCTCAGGGAGAGGAAAAGCAGGCCGCCGCGGCCAGGGAGCTCCGGGATCCGCTGATCCTGTTGCTCGCGGACCGGGATGTCATTCCCCTCCAGACCGACAAGCCGATCGAGGTCGAGTACGAGGTGCGGGTCCGCGACGAAGCCTACCTGCTGCTTCGCCTGATGGACGATCCCGCATACGACGAGGACGGTTTCCTCTCCTCCTCCTTCGACGAGCGGGACGACGAGATCCGGCGGTATGGGAGGGGCGGCGGGCCGATGGTCTGATGCCGGCGTGGGTCGGGAGGGCGTGCGACGTGTCAGGCGACGGGCAGCGCCTTCCCCGTTTCCTTGTCGAAGAGGTGCACCCGGTCGAGGTTGAACCTGATCTCCACCTTCTCGTCGGGGCGGGTGCGGATCCCCGGGTCCTCCCGGGCGACGATCCTCTGACCCCCGCAATCCAGGTAGAGTATCGACTCGTTGCCGAGGCTCTCGACGACCTCGACGCGGGCGGGGCAGGGGTGCATCGACGCGGCGTCCGCCTCGGCGCCGCCGTCGCCGAGATAGATCTCCTCCGGCCGCACGCCGAGGACGAGCTGGCGGCCGGCCGGGACGGCGCGGTAGCGCCGGGGGACGGGGAAGGCGGTGAAGGACGTGCGGAAAGAGTCGCCGTCGATCTCCCCCTCGACGAAATTCATCGCCGGCGAGCCGATGAAGGCGCCCACGAACATGCTCGCCGGCCGGTTGTAGAGGTCGAGCGGGGTGCCCACCTGGAGAATGCGTCCCTCGTTCATCACGGCGAGCCGGTCGCCGAGGGTCATCGCCTCGGTCTGGTCGTGCGTGACGTAGACCATCGTCGTCTCGATCTGGAGATTGAGCTTGCGGATCTCCACGCGCATCTGGACGCGCATCTTCGCGTCGAGGTTGGAGAGGGGCTCGTCGAAGAGGAAGACGCTCGGCTTGCGCACGATCGCCCGTCCCAAGGCCACCCGCTGGCGCTGCCCGCCGGAGAGGGCCTTCGGCTTGCGGTCGAGCAGCCCGTCGATGCCGAGCATCGCGGCCGCCTCGTCCACCCGCGAGCGGATCTCCTCCTTCGGGAGCTTTCTGAGCTTCAGGCCGAAGGCCATGTTGTCGTGGACGGACATGTGCGGGTAGAGGGCGTAGTTCTGGAAGACCATCGCCACGTTGCGGTCGCGCGGCGACATGTCGTTGACGCGCGTGCCGTCGAAGAAGAGGTCGCCCGAGGTGACGTCCTCGAGGCCGGCGATCATGCGCAGGACCGTCGACTTGCCGCATCCGGAGGGGCCGACGAGGACGAGCAGCTCGCGGTCCTCGATCGAGAGATCGATGCCGGTGGCGCCGACGACTCCCCCGTCGTAGATCTTCTCCGCATCGACGAATCTGACCTGTGCCATGGAGACCTCCCCCGGCAATCTACCGCGCCCCGGCGGGGCGGGTCAACGGAAAATCGGTTGTCCGCCGGCCGCCCGTCGCCAGGCGGAAATGCGTGGCGGCGGCGGGGAGGCATCGGGTAGGATGTGGGCGGCAAGGGGGTTTTCATGAACGCTCGATCGATCGCGACGACGATCCTGCTCGCCGGGCTTCTCCTGCCGGCGGCGGGTCGGGGAGGTGCGGCGCCGATGGCCGCGGACAATCGGATGACGGAACGCTGGGAGATCCGCGTGCAGCCGGGCGCGCTGCGCGAGTTCGTCTACACGAACAAGGAGGCCACCCATTTCAGCGGCGAGGCGACGAATATCCACACGAGGAGCTACCACGGGCTCTTCTCGTCGATGCACGAGTACCTCGACCGCTGGGAGATCGCGGCCGGCGGCCGCCCGCTCGATCCGAGGACGGCCGAAGCGCGCGCCTATCCGCACGTCCTCGTGCGGGAGTACCCAGGCGGCGTGAAAGAGGAGATCCTCCTTCCCGACGAAGAGAACGGCCTCCTCGTCCGCGTGACCAACCTGGCCGCCGGAGACGCGTCCTTCACGCCGGTCGCCGACATGCGTTTCATCTGGGAGACGCCGCGTCCCGAGTACCGGATCTTCTGGGACGCGAGGGGGAACGTGCTTTTCGTCTCGCGGGCCGACGAACCGGCCCCGGCAGGCCGCCCCGCGTGGATCACCGTCACCGCCGGTTGCCCGCTCCGCTACGAGCCGGTCGAGCGCTTCGAGACGGCGCGGTACGCGAAGGACGCCGCCCGCAAGGCGATGGCCGAAACGCATCCCTTCACGCCGGGGCGGCTCCTGTTCGAGGCGGACGGCGGGCCGGTCACCTTCGCCGTCGGTCTCGGCGACACGGAAGACGAGGCGGCCGAGCAGGCCGCTCGCATCCTCGGGCGTTTCGACGAGCTCGCCGAGGCCAGGCTCCGGCGGATCGAGGAGATCGTCGAGCGGACGGGATTCAGGGCGGACGACGAACGGTTGGCGAAGGCCTTCCGCTGGGCCGTCGCCTCGATGGACAACCTCGTGATGAACCAGCGGGGGCGGGGGATCTACGCGGGGTTCCACTGGTTCCCGACCTACTGGGGGCGCGATTCCTTCATCTGCCTGCCCGGCGCCCTGCTCGCCACGCGCCGCCACGACGTCGCGCGCGAGGTGCTCCTCTCCTTCATGACCTACCAGCAGCGCGATCCCGGCTCGATGCGGCTCGGGCGCTTTCCCAACATCGTCGACCCGGAACATCTCCAGTACGCCGGCGTCGACGGCACGTGGTGGCTCGTGCGGGCGGCGTGGAAGTACTGGCTAGCGACCGGGGACGCGGCCTTCCTCGCCGAGGCCTGGCCGGCCGTCGAGCTCGCCGTCGCGGGCGCCCTCGAGACGGCCGTCGACGACGAGGGCTTCCTCGTGCACGGCGACGGGGAGACGTGGATGGACGCCGGCGGCGAGCAGAATCCCTACTCGCCGCGCGGCGACCGGGCCGTCGAGGTGCAGGTTCTCTTCCGCCACGGGCTCCTCGTCGGCGCCGCCTGGGCGCGGACGCTCGCTGGCCGCGTGGAGAGCGGTGAGGCCGCGCGGCCGGCGGGCGGCGCGCCGCCCGAGGCCGCAGGGCTCCGGCGGCTGGCCGCCGCGTGGACGAGGCGGGCGGCGGACCTGCAGACGGATTTCAGGAGGCGGTTCATCGGCGGGCCGGGCGGCTCCCTCGTCGACCACCTGAACGCGGACGGATCGGCCGACGGGCAGCTCAGACCGAACGCGATCCTCGCCTGCTGGGTCGCGCTCGACTGGCGGGAGATCCCCGCGAGCGGCCCCGGGGCCGTCGAGGCCGAGCCGCTCCTCACGGTCGGCGAGATCGAGACGGTCATGCGGGGGTGCGGGCCCGTCATCCTCCCGCACGGCATCGCCTCGCTCGATCCGGCCGATCCCGATTTCAAGCCGCGCCACCTCGACCTCGACCGGTATTACTACGACGCCGCCTACCACAACGGGGACGTCTGGGAATGGCTCATGGGGCCGGCCGTCACCTGCCTGCGCGCGGCGGGGCGGGCACACGAGGCGCGGGCGCTCGTGCAACCCCTCGTGGACGAGATCCTCGACGAGGCCTGCGTGGGGAGCCTCCGCGAGATCAGGGACGGCCGGTACGAGGCGGGAAAAGAGGAGTTCGGGGGGGCGACGAGCCAGGCGTGGTCGCTCGCCGAGTTCATCCGGGTCTGCCTCGAGGAGACGGACGCGGCGCGGCGGTGAGAGAATCCGCGGACGCGGCGCGGCGGTGAGAGAATCCGCGGACGCGGCGCGGCGGTGAGAGAATCCGCGGACGAGGCGCGGCGGTGAGAATTACTCGCGGCAGCGATTGCGGCGCGGCGGTGAAGGCTCCGGCGACCGGGCCGCGGCGCAGGAAATTCCTCGCGGCGACGGCAGCGGCGGTGGTAGACTGGCGAAGCACGGGGCGCGCGGCGGGACGATGAGGCCGCACGCCCCGTTCGCGTTCCGGTGCGGCCCGTGCAGGGGAGGTGGAGGATGGGATGTACGGGGTTGTCGCGCGCGTGGCTGCGCATCCTCTCGTCTGACGGCGTCGGCGCCGGCTCGTGGCGCCGCCTGTCCCGGCGGCTGTCCCCCGAACGCATCGCGGCGATGCTCGAGACGGTTCAGGGAAGGGAGTGGCTCTGCCGCATCCTCGGGCGGCCGCCCGGCCCGCCGGACCTCGAGCTGGCCGCCGCCTGGGAACGGCGCATCGACGGCGACCGCTGCCGCGCGGTGTCGCTCGGCGAGCCGGGGTATCCGCCGCTTCTCGCCGAGACGTCCGATCCGCCGCCGCTCCTTTTCGTCTCGGGGGCGATCGAGACGGCCGCCCGCCCGGTTGTCTGCATCGTCGGCTCGCGGGCGGCGAGCCGGCGCGGCCGCGTCGTCGCCCGCGAGCTGGCCGCAGCACTCTCGCGGCTCGGCGTGGCCGTCGTCAGCGGGCTGGCGCGCGGGATCGACACGGCGGCCCACCTCGGCGCGCTCGAGGAGGAGGGGGGGACCGTCGCCGTCCTCGGCTGCGGGATCGACGTGGCCTATCCGCGCGAGAACGCCGACCTGGCCGTCGAGATCGCCCGCCGGGGCTGCCTCGTCTCGGAGTTCCCCTTCGGCACGCCGCCGCTCCGCCACCACTTCCCCCGGCGCAACCGCATCCTGGCGGGCCTCGCCCTCGGCACGGTCGTCGTCGAGGCGGGCGAGGGGAGCGGGGCGATGGTGACCGCGGCGCTCGCCGCGGAGGAGGGGCGGGAGGTCCTCGCCGTCCCCGGCCCCGTCGATCACCCCGGCTCGCGCGGCCCGCACCGGCTTCTCCGCGACGGGGCCGCGCTCGTCGAGAGCCTGGCGGACGTCCTCGATGCGATCCCCGCCCTCGGCGCCGCCGCGCGCGCGGAGGATGGCGGGGAGGCGGAGACGGGCGGCGGGGTGGAGGCGTCCGGCGATGGGGAGATCGAGACGGGCGGCGGGGTGGAGGCGTCCGGCGGTGGGGAGATCGAGACCGGCGGCGACGAGACCGCGTCCCGCGACGGACTCTTGCCGGGCGGGGAGGCGCAGAGGCTCGTCGCGGCGCTCGATCTCGAACCGAAACATATTGATGAACTTGCGGAAATCTGCGATATTCCGGCCGTCGTGATTCTGCCCCTCCTGCTCGAGCTCGAGATGCGCGGGGTGGTGGAGCGGTGCGGGGTCGGCCTGTACGCCATCGCCCCCGGCCGGAAGAGACGAGGAGATGCCCCGTGATCCGGAGCGGCGGAGAGAAGAGCATGGTCGTCCTCGCGCGATGCGGGGACTACGAGCCCTCGCGCGTCGCCGACGCGCTCGAGCGCGTGCTCGACCCGCTCGGCGGGATGGCTTCGTTCGTCAAGCCCGACCAGCGCGTCCTCGTCAAGCCGAACCTCCTCTCCGCGAAGGCCCCGGAACGCGCCATCACCACGCACCCCAATCTCGTCGCGGCGGTCGTCGAGTCGGTGCGCCGGGCGGGAGGAAAGCCGGTCGTCGGCGATTCCCCCGGCGGCGCCGTGCGCGGCGTCCGGCGCGTCTGGGAGAACTCGGGGATGGCGGCCATGGCCGAGCGGACCGGCGTCGAGCTGGTCAACTTCGAGGCCTCCGGCTCGCGGGGCGTCCCTTTCGGGGCGTACACCTTCTTCGTCGCCAAGCCGGTGCTCGACGCCGACGTCATCGTCAACGTCGCCAAGCTCAAGACCCACTCGCTGACCCTGATGACCGGCGCGGTCAAGAACATGTTCGGGGCGATCCCCGGCTTCCGCAAGTCCGAGCAGCACAAGCTCTACCCCAAGCCCGGCCGTTTCGCCGAGATGCTCGTCCATCTCTACAAGCTCGTCACCCCCTCGGTGACGATCGTCGACGGGATCGTGGCGATGGCGGGGAACGGGCCGAGCTCGGGCGATCCGTACGAACTCGGCCTGCTCGCCGCGGGCATCGACGGGCCGGCGATCGACGCCGTCCTCGCCGACCGGATCGGGTTCCCGCCCGGCCTGATCGACACGACGCGCATCGCCGCCGAACTGGGAGTGGGCGAGGGGGACCTCTCGCGG
>JAFGEZ010000027.1 GCA_016931295.1 Candidatus Krumholzibacteriota bacterium | reverse complement strand
CTCGTAGACGTCCTCGATCGTCTCCCCCTCCTCCGAGACGGCGACGGCGAGCGAATTGATGCCGACCGGCCCGCCCGCGAACTTCTCGACGATCGTCCGCAGGATGCGCCGATCCATGTCGTTGAGGCCGCGCGCGTCCACCTCGAGCCGGTCCAGCGCGAAGTCGGCCATCGCGCGGTCGATGACGCCCCTGCCCTCGATCTCGGCGAAATCGCGGACGCGGCGGAGCAGCCGGTTCGCGATCCGCGGCGTCCCCCGCGAGCGGGCGGCGATCTCCGCGGCTCCTTCCTCGTCGATCTCGATGCCGAGGAGCCCGGCGCTCCGGCGCACGATCGTGAGGAGATCCCCCGGGGTGTAGAAGTCGAGACGGATCGATACGCCGAAACGGCTCCGCAGGGGGGGCGTGATCATCCCCGCCCGCGTGGTCGCCCCGACGAGCGTGAAGGGCTCGACCGTGAGGGAATAGTGCCGCGCGTGCGGCCCCTTGTCGACGATCAGCTCGCAGCGGAACTCCTCCATCGCGGGGTAGAGATGCTCCTCGACGACGCGGTTGAGACGGTGTATCTCGTCGATGAAGACGACGTCGCGCCCCTCGATCTGCGTGAGTATCCCGAGAAGCTCGGCCGGGTTCTGGAAGACGGGCCCCGAGGAGGTGCGGATGTTGACGCCCAGTTCGCGGGCGATGATGTTGGCGAGCGTCGTCTTCCCGAGCCCCGGGGGGCCGTAGAGGAGGACGTGGTCGAGCGGTTCCTTCCGCCGCCGCGCCGCCTCGATGAAGACGGAGAGATTCGCCTTCGTCTTCTCCTGGCCGACGAACTCGGAGAGCGTCCGCGGCCGGAGCCGCGACTCCGACTGCGCCTCGTCGGGCGTCATGGCGGGATCGGTTATCAGTTTGTCCGACATCTCATCTTTCCTGCGAAACCGCGCCCTTCAGGGCCATGCGCACGACGTCCTCGACCCGGCTATCCCCCGCCGATCCGGAGAGGTCGAGTTGCTCGACCGCCGCCTCCGCGGCGCCCTTCGCGAGACCGAGCCCCACGAGCGCGGCGACCGCCTCGTCGACGAGGGTCCGCGCCGAAACCGGCTTCCCGGCCTCGCCGAACCCCGCCGGGTCGATGCGATCGCGGAGCTCGAGCACGATCCGCTCGGCCGTCTTCTTCCCGATCCCGGGGAAGGCGGTGAGTTCGCCGGCCTGCCCGGCGGCGATCAGCCGCGCCAGTTCGGGCGCGGCCATCCCCGAGAGGACGGCGAGCGCCACGCGCGGGCCGACGCCGCTCACGCCGATCAGGGCCTCGAACATCCGCCGGTCCCCGTCGTCGGCGAACCCGAAGACGGTCAGCGCGTCCTCCCGGACGTGCAGGTGCGTAAAGAAATAAACCGTTTCCCCCGTCTGGCCCAGCTGTTCGAGCGTGCGCGCCGGCACGTTGACCTCGATGCCGAGGCCGCCGACCTCGACGGTCGCCGTCCCCTCGCCGCGCGCGGCGAGCACGCCCCGGATCGACGCGATCATGCCAGCCTCCCCGCGGGGCTCGACACGCGGAGCAGATGGCAGAAGGCGACGGCGAGGGCGTCGGTCTCGTCCTCGGTGGCCGCCTCGCGTTTCATCCCGATCAAGGCGCAGATCATCGCGGCCACCTGTCCCTTGCGGGCGCTTCCCGTGCCGACGACGCTCATCTTCACCTCTCGCGGGGCATACTCGTGCACGGGGAGCGACGCCTCGGCGGCGGCGAGCATGAGGACCCCCCGGGCCTCGCCGAGGACCATGATGCTCCGGGGATTCTTCGCCATGAAGATCTGCTCGATGGCCACCGAGGAGGGACGCCGCCGCTCGATCACCTCGTCGACGCCCTTCTTGAGTCGCATCAGGCGTTCGGCGCGCGAACCGCCCGTCCCCGCCCGGATGACCCCGGAGTCGACCCAGGCGATCCCGCTTTCCCGCTTCTCGACGAGTCCCCAGCCGGTGATACGGCTTCCCGGGTCGATGCCCAGCGTGAGCGAGCCGCCGTTCGTTTCCCTCGGTCGTCCCGTGGTCAGATCTCCTCCTCGATCTCGGCGAGCAGCTCGCCGGGGATATCGAAGTTCGCGCTCACGCGCTGGACGTCGTCGTTGTCCTCGAGTGCGCCGACGAGCTTCAGGACGCGCAGCGCATGATCGCGGTCGAGTTCGATCGTCGTCTTCGGATAGAGGGAGACCTCGGCGAGTTGCGGGGCGATCTTCGCCCTGGCGAAGCCCTCGCGCACCGCCGAGAAGCTCTCGGGGGCGCAGACGACCTCGAAGGCGCCGTCATCGCTCCGCACGTCGTCGGCGCCGTTCTCGAGGGCGATCTCTATGATCGTGTCCTCGTCGACGTTCCCCGCGTCGATGACGAGCACTCCCTTGCTCTCGAAGAGGTACGAGACGGAGTTCGGCTCGCCGAGATGGCCGCCGTGCTTGGAGAAGAGATGGCGCACCTCGGCGCTCGTCCGGTTGCGGTTGTCGGTGAGCGACTCCACGAGGACGGCGACGCCCCCGGGGGCATAGCCCTCGAACGTGCATTCTTCGTAGGTGACGCCGGGAAGCTCGCCAGTGCCCCGCTTGATCGCCTTCTCGATGTTCGACGCGGGCATGTTCGCGTCGCGCGCGTTCTGCACGGCGGTGCGCAACCGCGGATTCCCCTCGAGATCGCCGCCGCCCTCGCGGGCGATGACGGTGATCTCCTTGATGAGCTTGGTGAAGATCTTTCCGCGCTGCTGGTCGACCTTCTCCTTCTTCCGCTTGATCGTGCTCCACTTGGAATGTCCGGACACGGCTTCCTCCCTGTGGGACCCGTCAGCTGTCTTCCCGGGCCGCTTCGGCCTCGGCAATCAGTTTCTGCGCGTTCTCGTGCGGCAGGACCTCGTAATGGGAGAATTCGCGATGGTGCGTCGCGCGCCCCTGCGTCATCGACCGCAGGATCGTCGAATAGCGGTGCAGTTCCGCCAGGGGAACGTGCGCCTTGATCTTCTGGAGACCGCCCTCCTGCTCCGTGCCGTGGATCTTGCCCCGCCGCATGGAGAGATCGCCCATCACGTCGCCCATGTATTCGGGCGGGGCGGTGACGGTCACCTCGTAGATCGGCTCGAGGATGACCGGCTTCGCCTCCTTGACGGCGAGCCTGAAACCCTTGGAGCCGGCGGTCTTGAAGGCCTGGTCGGAGGAATCGACCGTGTGGAAGGACCCGTCGAAGGCCGTTACCTTGACGTCCTGGAAGACGTAGCCGGCGACGACGCCGGTGGCCATCGCCTCGCGCACGCCCTTCTCCACCGCGGGGATGAACTTGCCGGGGATCACGCCGCCGACGATCGCGTCGACGAACTCGAAACCGCCGCCGCGGGGCAGGGGCTCGAGCCGCAGCCAGACGTCGCCGTACTGGCCGCGCCCGCCGGTCTGCTTCTTGTGCTTTCCCTGGGCCTCTGAGGTCGCCGTTATCGTCTCCCGGTAGGGGATCCGCGGGGCGGCCATCTCCGCGTCGACCTGGTTCATGCGTTTCAACCGGGCGAGGATGACCTCGATCTGGAGCTCTCCCTGGCCGGCGAGGATCGTCTGCTTGATCTCGGGATCGACCGTCACGGTGAAGGAGGGATCGTCCTCGGCGAGCCGGTGCAGCCCCGACCCGATCTTCTCCATGTCGCCCTTCTCCTTCGCCTCGATCGCCGTGAAGAACGTCGGCTCGGGGAAATCGATCTTCTTCACGATCACCGGATGCGCCTTCACGCAGAGCGTGTGGTTGACCTTCGAGGACTTGAGCTTCACCGCGGCGCCGATGTCGCCGGCGGGAATCGAATCGATGTCGACGCGGCTCTTGCCCTGGATGACGTACAGCTGGCCGATCCGCTCTGCGTTCTCGATGTTGGCGTCGTAGAGGTCGTCGCCCGTCTTCACCTCGCCGGCGAAGACCCGCAGGAAGGTGAGATCCCCGAGATGCTTCTCCGAGAGGGTCTTGAAGACGAACGCCACGGCCGAACCGTCGGGCGTCGCGTCGATGGTCTCTTTTCCGCCGCCGTCGGTGGTGACGGCGATCTTCGGGCGCTGCGCCGGCGAGGGCATCAGATCGACGACGAAATCCATCAGCTGCGAGACGCCGATGTTCTCGATCGCCGAGACGCCCGCCATCGGCACGAGGGTGCCGGCGAGGCAGCCGGCGGAGAGCCCGCCGATCAGCTCCCTGTCGTCGAGCTCACCCCCCTCGAGGAACTTCTCGAGCAGGGAATCGTCGCTCTCGGCCGCGAAATCCATGAGGTCGGTCCGCAGCTCGTCGACGCGACCCGCGAGATCGGCGGGCACTTCCTCCTCGGTGAAGGCGCCGCCGGAGTAGACGAAGGCCTTCTTCTTGAGGATGTCGACGACGCCCTTGAAGGACTCGCCGCTGCCGATCGGCAGCAGGAGCGGCATGACCTTCGTGCCGAGCTTCTGCCTGACTTCGGCGAGACACTTGTCGAAATCGGCGTGCTCCTTGTCCATCTTGTTGACGACGACGATCCGGGGAAGGCCGAGGGACTCGAGGTAGGCCCAGTTCTTCTCGATCCCCACCTCGACGCCGGCGTCGGCGCTCATCACGATCACGCCGCTCTCGACGACGCGCATGCTCGCCACGACGTCGCCGATGAAATCCTCGTACCCCGGCGTGTCGATCATGTTGATCTTGGTCTTGCGGTGTTCGACGGCCGCGACGGCGGCGTTGATCGATATCTTGCGCTCGATCTCGTCCGAGGTGGAATCGAGCATCGTGTTCCCGTCCTCGATCCGCCCCATGCGGTTCGTCACGCCGGCATTGAAGAGGATCGCCTCGCCGAGCGTCGTCTTGCCGGTCGACTGGTGCCCGACCAGCGCCGTGTTCCTGATGTCTTCCATTCCGTACTTCTTCAACATGACCTCCCGATGCGTTCCTCGATCGAATTGACCGTCGCCCGGCGCCGGAGGCGCCGCGATTACATGCCGCCGCCGAAAGCCGACTGGAGCCACAGCGCGAGAACGCTGACGATCCAGGTGACGACGACGGGCACGAGCGCCTTCACGCGGCTCGTCCTGAAGATCAGGGAGACGCCGAGGGCGAGGAGAATATAGTACCATATCTCGAAGATGCCCATGCTCTCGAGCAGCGCGCGCCCGAATCCCCCGGCCTCCGGCAGGAAGGCGGCGAGACTCAGCGATATCCTCGCGTCGGCCGCGAATTCGATCGTCTCGACGCCGCGCGAGAGGATGATCGCCACGCGGATGATCTGGCCGAGGATGCTGATCAGGCCGCACCAGGCGAGCAGACTCATCGTCCGCTTGAATCCCGCCTCGGAGGAGATCATGCTGATGACGAGGTGGACGATCCCGCCCATCACGGCGAGAATGAGCAGGTAGACGATCGGCACGGCGATGAGGCCGAGCCAGCCGAAACGATCGATGTTCTCGAGCATCGCGTCGAGCTGCTCGGGGGCAATCCCGCGCTCGTTGAGCTCCATGACCCGCCGGTTGATCGGCAGCGACAGCCATCCGAGCACGACGCCGATCACCGTCGTGAAGAGGTAGGGCTGCCACCATCCCGCCCCGGCCCTGATGCGGTGGAATACCTTGCCCGGGTCGACGAAGATATCGACGATCGAATGAAGGGATCCCCCCGTCACCGTCCCGTCCGGACGTTCGTCGTGGATCCCGGCGGGGCTCGCGCCCGTGGTCTCGTTCATGCCGCCCCCTCTTTCCTAGAAGATTATCCGGTTCGGCCGCGGACCGGGACAGACCCGGAAAAATCGAACAAAGACTAACATAGACAACTTTTCGACTACTGTCAAAGAAAATAGGGGCGTTGCGCCGGGCGTACAAAAAGGGGGCCGGCGTAGCCGGCCCCCCGTGCGTCGATCCGTCGCCGATCCTACTTCTCGAGCTTTTCGAGGCGCTTCTGGAGCCGCTCCATCTCCATCTTCAGCTCCTCGAGTTCCTGCTCGAGCGCCTTGCGCTCGATGCCCAGGTGGGGGATCTCGATCTTCTCGATGCGGGGAGCGCGCCAGATGAAGCGTTCCCGCTTCCCGTCCTCGCCGTGACCGAAGAATTCCCAGGAGACGTCCCCGTCGTTTTCGCCGATTTCGACGGTGACCTTCTCCTTCCTGCCCTTCCTCACGATGGTGAGACCGACATCGTCGCCGGCCTCGAAGTCGGACAGGATCCCGATCACGTCCTCGGGATTCCCGATCTCGTCGTCCCCGATCATCACGATCACGTCGCCGGCCTTGATCCCCGCCTTCTCCGCGGGGGAATCCTCGACGACGTCGAGGACGAGCGCGCCCCCGTCGACGTCGAAATAGCCGGCCAGATCCTTCCCGAGTCCGTGGAGCTTGACGCCGATGCCGGGCCCCGCTCCGCCGACCATCACCCGGCAGCGTCCGCCGATCCGCTCGAAGTGCGGGGCCAGCTCGGCGATCTTCAGATCGACGTCGGCCTCGTCCCACGTGCGGGCGGTCTGCGTCCGTCTCCCCAGCTCGAGATCGATCTCGTGCTTCTTGCCGTCGCGGTAGAAGACGATCGGCACTTCGTCCCCCGGTTCGCGCTCGGCGATCAGATTGACGAGGTGGCCGCCGTCCTCGACCTCCTCGCCGTTGAAGCTGTAAACGATGTCGCCCTTCTCGATCCCCGCCTTCTCGGCGGGACTGTTCTCGATGATCCCGGTCACCAGCACGCCGTCGCGTTTCGGGTAATCGCGCTCGCGGCGGATCTTCCGGTCGATCTCGTCGAAGTAGATGCCGAGGAACGCGCCCTTGCGATCGATCACGACGATGTGCTTCTTCACGTCGGTCCCGTCGCCCCCGCCCGCGGCGTCTGCGTCCGCATGGACCTCCACGCGGATCTCGCGGCTGTCTTGTGCGGGCACCGCCTCGTCCCCGAGCGTCGCGAGCACCGTGCCGTTGACGATCACGTCCGCGTGGGCGGCGATCGGCGCGGCGATCGTCGCGACGGCGACACAGAGGATCAGAATCAATCGTTTCATGGCTCGCGGCCGATTAGGGGCGGCCTCCACCTCCCAGTGGAACGGGTTGGTGCGATTGCAGTTGTCCTTCCGACACTGCTTATATCCCGCCGGCGAGGCAAAGTTTCATTTTTTTTCGTCGAGCAGCCGGCGGTAGACGCCGATCGTGCGGGCGCCCCATATCTCGCGGTCGAAGCGCTCCATGGCGCGGACGCGGGCCCGGCGTCCCAGGTCGCGCCGGAGACCGTCGTCGGCGGCGAGTTTCACGATCGCCCCGGCGAGCGCTTCCTCGTCTCCGGGAGGCACGATCAGCCCCGTGTCGCCGAGGATCTCTTCCGCGTCGCCGACGTCCGTGGCGATGCAGGCGGCGCCGGAGGACATCGCCTCGACGAGGACCATCGGCACCGCCTCCGATTTCGAGGAGAGCACGAAGAGGTCGAGGAGGGGATAGAACTCCTCCGGGCGGGACAGGTGTCCGGCGAGGGCGGTCCGCGCCGGCGTGCCGAGAGACCGCGCGAGGGCCTCCAGCGCGTCGCGCTCGTCTCCCTCTCCCGCCACCGCGACACGCAGATCCGCGTCGATCCGCCGCTCGGCCGCGGCCGCCGCGCGGAGCAGAAGACCGAAGTCCTTGACCGGCTTGAGCCCCCCGGCCGCGCCGACGAACAGGGGGCGAGCCGGCGGATCGCCGGGGAAGAACTCCTCGAAAAAGAACCGCCGACGAGCCTCGCGCTCCTCCGTGTCGAGGGGCCGGAAACGCGTCGTGTCGACACCGTTGGGGATCGTCTCGATCCGGTCGGGGCTCAGCCCCGTCGCGGCGGCCTCGGCGGCCGCGCCCCTGCTCACCGCGATCAGCCGGGAGATGCGGCGCGCGGCGAGTCGCGCGGCGAAACGCCGGACGCCGCAGAACTCGAGCCCCGCCGAGTGCCGCGTCGCGACGAGAGGCGCGGCGGTGAAGAAGGTGGCCGCCGCGGCGACGATCTCGGCATGGAAGAGATGCGCGTGCACCAGATCGCACCGGGCGCCCTCGACGATGCGCCGGAGGGCCGCGAGACGCCCGGGCCTGAGGAGGGCGGGAAGCGTGTCGAGCGGCAGGCGCCGCAGCGGCACGGCGCGCTCGCGGAAGGCGTCCTCGAGGGGCTCCTCCTCTCGCGAGAGGGTGCAGACGACCGATGAAGCGCCGTTGTCCCCGAGGTAGTCGCAGAGGTTGAGGAGATGATTCTCGGCGCCGCCGTGCCCGAGCGAACTGATGAAGAAGAGGACCCTGGTCATGGAGTCGGCCGGGTTCAGGTGATCCGTTCGAGATTCTCGACGCCCGTGCTCTCGTCGGCGTAGGCGGGCTTCTTGCCCTCGATCACGGTGAGACGGGGCGCCGGCGCTTCCTGTTCGGCCACGGCGCGCGTCGTCTCCGCCTTTTCCCAGGAAGCGAGACGCCCGCCGGACAGGTAGGTCGCGATGGCCGCGAGGCCGGCCGCGTTGACCATGACGAAATAGAAGGGCACGAGGAGGATGCGCGACTTCACGCGCCCCCGCCGGAGGATCGAGCCGACGATCGCCGTCGCGTAGAAGAGGTTGTGCAGCGCGAAGACCGCGGCGAAGAAGGGGCGACCGACCAGGGCGAGATTCGAGAGGTAGAGCACGGGGAGCATCGGGCCGACCCACCAGCGGAGCAGCTTCCGGGAGACGAACTGGAAGACGCGGAAGGAGCCGCCGAAGTTGTGCCTGAGATTGTGGAAGCCGGTGAGTCCGCGGACGATGATGCGGCGCTTCCGCCCGAACTCCTCGCGGCAGAAGAAGGTGGCGTGCTCCAGCGCCACGGCGTCGTCCTCGTAGACCACGCCGTACCCCTGGGAGGCGACGTCGGCGGGGATCTGGAAATCGTTGGCGACGTCCCTGAGGACCGGCCGGAAGAGCTCGCGCCGGATGGCGAAGATCGTGCCGGTGGCGACGAGGACCGAGTCGAGCCGGCTCTCGAGCCGGTTGAGGAGCGACTCGTACCGCCAGTAGATGCTCTCGCCCTTGCCCACGTAGGAGTTGTTGTCCATGTAGACGAGCTTGCCGACCACGCAGCCGGTCTCCTCGTCGGCGAAGGAGCGGACGAGCTTGAGGAGCGCGTCCTCGCGGTAGAAGGCATTCGCGTCGGAGAAGACGAGGATCTCCTCCTCGAGACCGAGGACGGCGCGGTTCAGCGTGGCGCTCTTGCCCTCCCGGCGGGGAAAGGCCTTGAGCACCACGTTGGCCTTCTCGAAGCCGCGCACGATCTCGTTCGTCGCGTCGTCGGATCCATCGCTGGCCACGACGATGCGGAGGCGGTCGCGGGGATAGTCGAGCTTGAGGCTGTTCTCGATCTTCTCCCGGATGATCCGCTCTTCGTTGAATGCCGAGATGACGAGCGCGATCGAGGGGAGATCCACCTCCGCGCTTTCCCGCTTGCGGGCGCGAAGGAGCCCGAGCGCGAACAGCACGAGCGGGTACCCCGCGTAACTGTATGCGATCAGAACGATTATACCGAAGAAAAGACGTATGGCCGCTGTTTCCATCGCCGACTCTCCCCTACCACGACACCGGTGTCATAGTTAACAGCACATCTCGCGGCCGCTGCAACACTTTTTTAAACAAAAAAATACGTTACTACTCCCTCCCGTCATTTCCGATATCGCGGAGTCCGTTCGGTCGGATCGGGAGGAACAGTAACGTTGCTTCTATAACGCTCCTTTTGAGACAAATATACGCTTCCGGCCGATGGCTGTCAATTGTTCATTCATTTCCGACCCTCGGCGGAACCGTCCCGGGTCGGCGGGCGGAACCGGACGATGCCGCCGTTTGCCGTGCCGATCCAGACCGTGCCCCAGGCGTCCCCGGCGACCGAGAGAAGCCGGTCGTCTACGACGCCGTCCGCCGCGCCGACGTGGCGCCATCGCCCGTCGGCGAGGATCCACAGCCCGTCGCCGTCGGTCGCGAGCCAGATCTCTCCCGCCGCCGTCTCCGTCAAAGCGGTCGGTTTGATCCGCTCGTCGGGGAGCGGCAGGATCCGGCGCGCCCCGTCGGGACCGAGCCGCCAGATCGCGCCGCTGACGGCGAGCAGGCGGCCGGAGACGCCCGCGCCGAACCGGCAGGCCTTCCCGGTGCCGGGCATGGCGGTGCCGCCGATGAGCCGCAGCGCCGGATCGATGCGTTCGAGCGTGTCCGCCGTCGACGAGGCATGCGGCAGGTCGCCTCCCAGGTCGACCGTCTCCCACCTCTCCCCCGCCAGGCGGGCGAGGCGGCCGTCGGCCATGCCGACCCAGACCGTGCCGTCCGCGTCGACCGCGATGTCGGCGATCGATTCGCCGGGGAGCCCGGATTGTTCGGTGAAATGCGTCCAGCCGGCCCGGCCGAGGCGGAGGACGCCGCTGTCGAAGGTGCCGAACCAGAGTTCCCCCGGCGCGCCCGCGGCGACCGCGGTGAGGTGCTCTGTCGGCAGGCCGTGGCGGCGGTCGAAGACCTCCCACGAACGGCCGTCGTGATGCAGCGCACCAAACCGCGTCGCCAGCCAGAGGCCGCCCGCCGCCGGGCGGGCGAAGTCGTTGACGGCCGGGACGTACAGCGGATCGGGGCGGGCGATCTCGTCGAGTTGGCCGTCGGCGAGCCGGAACACGGTGCCGTCGGCGAGCAGCCACACCCCGTCCTCTGCCGGCGCGATCCGCGCCACGAGGCTCGCGGGGAAGGGGTCGGGGAGCGGGATCTCGCGGACGCCGCCGCGCGAGACGACGATGACGCTCCCGCCGGCCGTCCCGAGAAAGATGCGCCCGGCGAGATCGTGATGGACGGCGCGGATGTCGAGTCCGGCGAGGGAGAGGCCCTCGACGGCGAAGGGGACCCAGCCGGAGCCGTCGAAATAACTGACGCCTCCCTTTCCGGCCGCCCAGGGAACGCCGCGGTCGTCGAGAGAGAAGGCGTGTATCTCGTCGCCCGGCAGCCCGTCGGCCCGCCCGTGGCGGGTGACGCGGCCGAGATCGTACATCGCCACGCCGCGCCGCCGGACGGCGATGAAGAGTGATCCCTCCTCGTCGAAGACGGCGTCCTCGACCGAGCCGATCGGGATGCGGCTGCCGTAGCGGAAACCCTCCCAACTGAAAGAGTCGGCGCGGCACATCCCGCTGGCCGTCCCGAACCAGATCGTCGCGGGCGTCTCCTCGGCGACGCAGGTGACGCGATCGTCGAGCAGGGAATCGGCGCGCGAGAACCGCGTGAGTGAGTCGCCCCGGACGAAACCGACGCCTCCGCCCCACGAGGCGATCCACATCCGCCCCTCGCCGCGGAGGATGTCGGTGACACGCTCGAAGAGCTGCGCATCGCGCGGACCGTAGTGCAGCCAGCCCGACTCGGTGCGGATGCTCACCCCCGCGTCGCCGCCTACCCACAGCCGCCCCCCGTCGTCGCGCTCGATCGCCGCGATGCGCCGCGAAACGGGGCCGGTGACGGCGGTCAGGGTATCCTCCTCGATACCCCAGGCGAAAAGCCCTCCGCCCGTGCCGATCCAGAGGGTGTCCTCCTGGCTGTGGAGCGCCCGCACGGGGCGGGGAGGCGAGAATCGCTGGAAGCCGGTGACGGGCGCCCGCCGCCGGACGCCGGCCGGCATGGGGATCGTCCTGCCGGCGGCGATCAGTCCCGCCGCCGGGCTCTCCTCCTCCGTCGTCGCGCCCCTGCCCGTCGCCGGCAGGGCGAGAAGCACGAGGAGGCCGAGGCTCAGGATCGTCTTCGAGTCGATGCGCATCGTCCGCTCCCTTCGGGTACACGGACAATACAACCGGAACGGGGGATGTTCAAGAGGTTCCGTGGCCGGCGAGCAGGCGGGCAGATGCCGGATCGCGGACGAGGGCATCGACGAGGGGCGCGAGTTGCTCGCCGCAGACCTCGACGGCGGCCCGGTCGAGGGCCTCGCCGTCGGCCCGGGCGCCTGTCTCGTACATCCGGCGCATCACGTCGATCAGCCCCACCCGGCCCCCCGTGGCCTCGCGGAGGCGGGCATCGACGGCCTCCGCGGCGAGAAACCCGCCATCGTAGAGGAGATTGACCATGTCGCGGTCGCCGAGGTCGCCGATCCCGGCGTCGGCCACCGGCACGCGGCCGGCGTAGGGATTCTCCGCGAAGCGGGCGGCGATCGCGTCTCGCTTTCGGCGGTACTGCGCGGGAACGATCGTTCGCGTGTCGAGAAGGGCCTGGAAGGAGAAGTAGACCGTCGCTCCCTCCACGAACCAGATCTCGCCCGGGGGGATGGCGCCACCGTTCCAGTTATGGAAGAACTCGTGCGCGACGATGGACATCGGCGTGTCGAAAAGGAGGCTCCGGTCGAGCGCGGGATCGAGGAGCAGGATCATGCTACTGCCCGTGTGCATGCCGTAGTGGTCGAAGCACTTCCCGCCGCGCGCGGGATTCCGGTCGCAGACGAAGAGATAGCGGTCGACGGGGGAATCGCCGAACCAGGAGATCTCGCGGCGGACGATGTGCCCGACGAGGTCGAAGAACTCTCCGTCCTCGAATTTCCAGTCGCCAGCGATCGCGAGGCCAACCGTCGTCCCGGCCGATTCGTTTTCGAAGAACCGGTAGGCACCCGCGGCGACGACCATGCCGACGGCCTCTCCCACGCCGGGTGCGAGGATGCGCCGCCCGACGACGTCCCACGGGGCGCTCACCGGCGCCCCGGGAAAGAGATCGACGTCGACGATCACGCCGGGCGCCGTCTCCATGAGGGGCACGAGCAGCAGATCGCCGCCGTGCAGGCGGCAGCGGTCCTCGTCGAGCGAGGTGAGCATCGTCCGCACGTCGGCGGTGTAGCGATCCTCGATCGTGAGGACGAGCCGGTAGGAAAAGGTGAAGTCGCGCCGCCCGCAGCGGACCGTCCAGCCCTCCCCGTCCGCCTCGACGGCGAGTGTCCCGCCGCCCGGGCCCGTCGCCCTGAAACCGATCGGTTCGGGGGCCCGTCCGCCCTCCCGCTCGGCCGTCGACAGCCGGACGGCGGGCACGGTGACGCCGCTCACCGAGCCGGCGACCTCGACGACGCCGAGTTGGCCGTCGGCGAGGCGCACGGCGTAGGAGAGGAAGGGGGGCGGGGGCGTCGGCCTCGACGCGAAGGGCGCGCAGGCGGCGATGGCCAGCGCCGCGCCGATCGCGGCGCCGCGGGCGTGTCGGAGGATCCTCACGTTCGTCCTTTCCCGGCCGGCTGGCAACGCCGGCCGACCGGGTACATGCAATCACCGTTCCAATCGGCCCGCCGTCGGCCGGACGGGGCCAGGATGCGTATCGCGGGGCGAAAGGAAGGGGGCGGGATGAAGGGCGAAACCGGCGGCATGACGACGGACGGGCGGATCGAGGCGGCGGACATCCTCATCGAGGGGCCGTCAGCGGCGCCGGTGCCGTGGCTCGTCGATCGCGTCGTGGAATAGCGGGACGGGCGAGGTCAGATCCGGAGTCGCCGGCGCACGGCGTCGAGATCCTCGCGGGCGAGGCGGCCGATCCGCTCCATCGCCGCCGTCTCGGCCGCGTTTTTTTCCCGCAAAACGATCCATCCCCACCACAACAGGATGAGACCAACCCAGAGCCCGCCGCCGAGCGCGAAAACGAGGGCGAACACCCAGCGCGGCAGTCCCGCCGGCTCCTCGGGGAGGATCGGGGCCTCGACCGTCTGGATCGAGGGCGTGGTGCGGGCGCGCTCGATTCCCGCCTCCTCGTAGCGCTGGAGGAGGAAGGAATAGATCCGCTCGTTCACCTCGACGTCGCGCTCGAGCGCGGCGGCGCGCTGTGCCAGCCCGGGCATGTCGCGAAGCGGGGGGAAGACGGCGGCGGTCGAGTCCCCCTCGACGATCGCGTCGATGCGCTCGACGAGAAAACGGTACCGCGCCTCGAGCCGATGCAGCTCGCTCGCGTCGTCGGTGGCGAATTCGCGGCCCATGTCGAGACGGATCCGGGCGAGCGCCGCCTCCACGTGGAGCGTAGCCGCCACGTCGATGGCGCCGCGCGTCTGCTCGGCGATGTCGATCACGCCGTTCCCGCTCTGGAAATCGGCGAGGGCCGCGCGCGACGCACCGAGTCGGCGGCGGTATTCGTCGATCTGGAGGGCGATGAAGCGCATCGTCTGCCCGGCCCGGGTGAAGACGAGATTGCGGTTGAGGGAATCGAGGGCGGCGATGTGCGCCTCGGCGATCCTGACGGCCATGGCGGGCTCCTCGTCGCGGATGACGAGGAAGATCAATCCCGTCTTCGTCGCGCTGACCTCCCGGCGGGCGGCGAGTTCCTCTATGGCGTCCTCGGTCGTCTCCACCTCGTACCGCTCGCGGAGGCCGTACTCGTCGATGATTCCGAGGGAGAGCCGGCGGCTCCTGAGCAGATCCGAGAGGAGAGCCGCCGCCGTCGCTCCCGCGGAGGCGGGCGTGACCATCGACGGAAGGTCGATCTGCGCCATCCACGCGGAGAGGAGCCCCTCGCCCCCCTCCTCGAGCGGCGGCATCAGGATCGCCCGCGTCTCGTAGAGCGGATCGCGCAGCGCGGCGATGGCCACGCCGAAAACGAGGAAGACGAGCGTCGCCCAGCCGACGATCCGTCGCCGTTCGAGCAGGTAGTGCAGCAGGCGGAATCCCATGCTTCTTTCCCTAGTCGCCGTGCTCGCCGTGCATGACGCAGAAGGTGAAGAGGATCCCGGCGGGGTGCCCACCCGTCTCGAGTTCCTCGAACACGACGAAGGCGTCGACGTCGATCTGGAACGAGAAATCGTAGGTGCGGAAGGCGGTGAACCCGGCCCCCGCGACGATCGCGATCCCCGTGCCGGAATCGGAGCGGTCGACGATCCCCGCGCCCTCGGCGACGCGCGCCTTCTCGCGGACCCAGTGCAGGCCGAGACCGGCGTTCACGAAGGGCGAGAAGTCGCTCCGGCTCAGGAACCGGCCGATCTTGGCGTCGAAGAGCGCGATGTCGGTCGCCTCGCCGCCATCGTCCTCGAGGTCGCCGCCCCATCGGACCCCCGAACGCCCCGACAAAAACCAGTCGCCCGTGTCGTACTGGTAGCCGAAATCGATGGCGAGCAGCCGGTTTGCGCCCCCCATCGAGTCCCCCGTGGGCCAGAGATAGCCGACGCGGAAGGAGCGGGACTTGTACGAGCCCCGCCGGCGCGGTTCCTCGTACTCGCGCTCGGTGATCATCCCCACCTCGGCGGTGCGCTCCATCGAACGGCCCGTCGACAGGCTCTTCGCCAGGCGCGCGACGACGACGTCGAGGTCCTCCTCCGTCGCCGCCGTCCCCTCGGCCGTCGACGCGACGCCCTCGCCGTCCGCCGCGACGAGGATCGTCCGCACGATGATCTTTCCGCCGAGACGCGTCATGCTGCCCGCGATGGCCCACGAAAAGCCGCCGTCGGCCGCGAGGGACGCGGCGCAGTCGGCCTCCCAGCAGACGACCGGGCCGAAGATCTCGTCCGCGCTCACCGGCAGGAAGACCCCCTCGCGCTCGAGGGCGCCGTGGAAGAGGAGGGTGGCGGCGTCGATGAGATCCTCGCCGACGCCCACGCCGCGGGGCCGCAAAAGCAGCGCGCGCTCGGCCGCGACCGCGTCCGCGACCGCCCCCGGGAGCGCGGCGGCGACGAGCGCGAGAAGAATGGGAACCGCGATCGATCGTCTCGTCATGTCGGTGCCTTTCCTCGTGCAGGGCGGGGCCGCGGGCAGTGTACCCGCACGTCCGCGCGCGTCGCAAGCGAAAAGGGGCCGCCGATCAGCCGGCGAGAAGCGACTCGAGCCGGTCGGCCGCGCGCCTCAGATGGGGGATCACGATCGATCCGCCCACGACGAGCGCGACGTTGAAGGCCTCGTAGAACTCCTCGCGGGTCGTTTTCTCCCCGGCGCAGCGCAGCAGGTGATAGCTGACGCAATCGTCGCAGCGCAGCACCATCGAGGCGACGAGCCCCATGAGCTCCTTCGTCTTCGCCGAAAGGGCGCCGTCGGCGTAGGCCTGTTCGTCGAGGGCGAAGAATCGCTTGATCCCGCGGTGATCGGCCGCGAGGACGGTCTCGTTGAGTCGGTCGCGCTCCCGCGTGAAATCGTCCCGCCAGTGTTCCGTCATCTCTCCTCTTTCCGCGCGCCGGCAAAACCGGCCTCGCCTCCCCGTTCAGGCGGGGACGACGCGCATGTGCTTCTTCTTGCCGGCGCGAAGGAGGATCGCCCCCTCCACGAGATGCGCCGACGTGACCGGTTCGTCGAAGGCCTCGACGCGGCGTTCGTTGACGTACGCGCCGCCCCCCGCGACGAGACGCCTCGCGTCGCCGCGGCTCCCGCAGAGCCCCGCGTCGACGAACAGGACGTACGCAGGGATGCCCTCCTCGAGAAGAACCGCCGCCACGGCGAAGGTCGGCACGCCCTCCCCGGACGCGCCGCCGCCGGAGAAGAGGGCGCGCGAGGCGTCCCGGGCCTCCTCCGCCGCCGCACGGCCGTGCAGAAGCGCTGCCGCCTCGAAGGCGAGCGTTTCCTTCGCCGTCCGGAGCCCGGCCCCCTCGAGGGCGGCGAGACGCCGGACCTCCTCCATCGGCAGGAAGGTGAAGAGGGAAAGGAAGCGCCCCACGTCGCGGTCGTCCGCGTTGATCCAGTACTGGTAGTACTCGTAGGGGGAGGTCCGCGCCGGATCGAGCCAGATCGCCCCGCCCTCCGTCTTTCCCATCTTCGCCCCGGAGGCGGTGGTGAGAAGCGGGAAGGTGAGCCCCTCTGCGTCACCGCCGGTGACGCGCCTGATGAGGTCGGTGCCGGCGAGGATGTTGCCCCACTGGTCGTTCCCCCCCATCTGGAGCGTGCAGCCGAGCTCGCGGTAGAGGTGGAGGAAATCGTACGCCTGGAGGAGCATGTAGTTGAACTCGATGAAGTTGAGGCCCGACTCGAGCCGCTGGCGGTAGCTCTCGGCGGCAAGCATCTTGTTGACCGAGAAATGACGGCCGATATCGCGGAGGAATTCGATGTAGTTGAGGGGACGGAGCCAGTCCGCGTTGTTGAGCATCAGCGCCGCGTCTTCCTCGAAGGAGACGAAGTGGGAGAGCTGCGCCTTCAATCCCTCCGCGTTCCGGTCGATCTCCCCGACCGGCATCACGCGGCGCAGTTCGGTCTTGCCGCTCGGGTCGCCGATCATCGCCGTTCCGCCGCCGACGAGGGCGATCGGCCGGTGTCCGTGACGCTGCAGGTGGGCGAGCGCCATGATCGGCACGAGGGACCCGGCGTGGAAGCTGTCGGACGTGGGATCGAACCCGATGTAGCAGGTCGTCGGCTCGTCCAGCATACGCCTGACGCGCTCCTCGTCGGTCACCTGTTCGAAGAACCCCCGTTCCCTGAATACGTCGAACACGTTCTCCATCGCCTGTCGCTCCTCGCTGGGTCCGGCGGGATCCGCGCCCGCCTCGTGCCGTCGATCGCGTGGAATATAACACGAGGCGCGCGACCCGTTACAGGATTTTCCCGTCGCAGCGCCCCCGTGGTTGCGTCCCGCGCGCCCGGCGTTGTAGAGTGGAGGTCGCCGCCGGACCCGGCGGCGGAAGGGAGACGGTTCAGTGATCGTCTATCTCGACGGCCGGTACCTCGACCGCGACGAGGCGTGCATCTCACCCGACGACCGGGGATTCGTCCTCGGCGACGGTGTCTACGAGGTGATCCGCTTCTACGGCGGCCGGCCTTTCGCCCTGGCCGAGCATCTCGATCGGCTCGCCCGTTCGATCGGCGAGATCCGCATCGAGGGGGTCGACGCCGCCGCGCTCGGTTCGGTCGCCCGGCGACTCGTCGAGGAGAACGGTCTCGGGGACGCCGTCGTCTACATCCAGGTCACCCGCGGCGCGGCCGAGCGCGTCCACCGTTTCCCGGGTGGCGGCGCGCGGCCCACCGTCTGGGGGTCGGCAGCCCCCTTCGACGGCTACCGCGAGGAACGAAAGCATGGCGCGGCGGTCGTCACCCTCCCCGACATCCGGTGGGGACGCTGCGACATCAAGACGACCTCGCTCCTCCCCAACGTCCTCGCCAGCGAGGAGGCGACGCGGCGCGGCGCGATCGAGGCGATCCTCGTCCGCGACGGCGTCGTCACCGAGGGCGCCAGCTCCACGCTCTGCGCCGTCGACGGCAACCGTCTCCTCACGCATCCCGAGGGGCCGCGCATCCTCTCGAGCGTCACGCGGTCCATCGTCCTTCGCCTGTGCGGAGAGCTCGGCGTCGAGGTCGTCGAGAAAGCGGTGGCGGCCGGGAGCCTCGCCGGGATGGACGAGGCGCTTCTCCTCTCGACGACGAAGGAGATCCTCCCGGTCGTCCAGGTCGACGGCCTCCCCGTCTCGGGCGGTGTCCCCGGACCGGTCACACGCCGCCTGCAGGAGGCGTTCACCGCCCTGACGCGCGGCGGCGGCAACTGATCCACCCCCCGCCGCGACAGGCCGGAACCGCGGCGAAGGTTCAGGGGCGAAAACAGACCAGTTCGAGCAGGATCCGCCCGATCTCCGCGTTGTCCCTGATCCCGCTGAACCGCCCGCATCCCGGCCCCTCGGCGAAGATCGGAACCATCGTCGCGGTGTGGTCTCCCGTGGTGAATCCCCCGATCGGCGTCGATCCCGTCGCCGGCTCGAGGCCGTGGACGGCGAATCCCCCCGTCTCGTGGTCGGCGGTGACGACGACGAGCGTCGAACCGTCCCTCGCGGCGAAATCGAGGGCGACTCCCACCGCGCCGTCGAAATCCAGGGTCTCGGCGACGATCCCGCCGGTATAGTTCTCGTGGGCCTCCCAGTCGATCTGCGAGCCCTCGACCATGAGGACGAAGCCGTTCCCCATGCGGGAGAGGCGCGCGAGGGCCGCCCCGGTGAGAACGGCGAGGGAGGCGGGACGATCGGCGGCGACGGGGGGATGCGCGGGCGCGTAGAGGCAGGTGACCGGCCCCGTTCCCGCCGGATCGAGATCCTCGACCCGGGAGAGGACGGGCATCCGCCGCCCGAGCAGGGCGAGCAGGTCGCGCCGATCGCCGCGCCGGCACCCCCCCGCGGCCTCGGGAAGGAAGAAATCGCGGCCGCCGCCGATCAGGACGTCGACGCCGCCCGCCGCGATCTGGGCGGCGATCCCCTCGTAATCCCGCCGGCTCAGGGCGTGGGCGAGGAAGACGGCCGGCGTCGCGTGCGTGACGGCGCAGGTGACGACCACGCCGGTCGCCATCCCGCGGCTCTCGGCCGCCTCCATCAGCGTTTCGAGCGTGTCCCCCGCCGGGGAGATCGAGACGGCGCCCACGACCGTCTTGACGCCGGTCGCCAGGGCGGTGCCGCCCGCCGCCGAGTCGGTGACGAGGTTGCCGTGCGCATCGGTCGTCATGAGCCCGCCGACGGACAACCGGCCGAGATTGAGCGGGCCGTGCGCCGTCCAGGCCGCCGTGACGGCCCCCGCGCCCATCCCGTCCCCGATGAGAAAGATGATGTTCCGGGGGATCGCCGGAGCGTCTCCCGCCGCCGCGGCCGCCGGCGAACCGGCGGCGAGCAGGAGGAGGATCAGGGCCGCGGCCGCTCCGCGCCTGACGCGCAGGACGACCGTGCCGGCGATCCGGTCGTGGACGGCCTGGCGGTTCGGGTGCCAGAAGGCCTCGAGGAAACCGAGCGAGAGCGACGAGGCGCTCGCCGCGTATCCGGCGGCCCGTCCGAAGGCGTCCATGAACCGCAGCGGGCGGCCGTCGAGCCGCGCGACCTGCATCCCGAAGAGCGCCTTCCCCGGCGTCCGGCCGCGGAACGCCCAGGAGAGGACGGTGAAGTAGACGATGAACGCGGTGAAGCCGCTCAGGAAGGGGCCGAAGGAGCCGAAGAGGACGTCGGAGCGGATGCGGAACATCCTCTGTTCCGTGTCGAAGACTGACGGCCTGCCCGTCACCATCTCGATGACAACCGAGACGTCGTTCTCCTGCACCCAGCGATTGACGGCGGCGGCGTCTCCCTCCTCGACCGCGCCGCGGATCTCCGGGGGGACCGCCTCGGGGCTGGCCTCGCCGACGACGCGCAGCAGTTCGAGGTGGAAACCGGCCGAATCGGCCGCGGCGCGTCCGCCGGTGACGCCGGCGATGGCGGCCCGCCGCAACGCCGGGTGGCGCGCCCCCGAAATGACGGCGGCGACGGCGACGAGCACGACGAACGCGATGGCGAAATCGACGGCGATCGCGGCCCCGCGGCGCCAGGGCGAGGCGAGCGCCCGCCCGAGGAGCGAGGGATCGACCTGCATCGGCTCGTCGGTCACGACCCGGCGGCGTTCAACCTCTCTTCCCCTCATCGCGCGACCTCCCCGCGTCCGGCGACGGCGAGCATGTCCGGGATGCGGGGTTGTTTGCCCCGCGTCGCGATCAGGTGGACGTGCATCGAGCCCCAGGCGGCCGGCCCCGCGATCAGCAGCCAGCAGGCGAGGGTGAACATCTTCCAGTGGAAGCCGAAGAACCCGCCCCGGTCGGAGAATTGTCCCGCCCGGGAGATCGGCGCCGTCAGTATCGTGGCGATGACCGTTGCGAGACGCAGCTCGAGAAAGGAGCGTTTCACCGATTCCCGGCCGTTGCCGTCGCAGGAGCCGGCGCGGGATTCGATCGCCGGGACCTTCGTGGTCGTCGTGTCGTTCATCGTTCCCTCCCGTGAAATCCGTCTGTCCCGGCCGCCGCGGGGTGGAGCGGGACGGTGCTTTCCCGGACTGCCCGGCGTCCTCCTATCGCTCGATCCTGCCGACGGGCGCGAGATAGACGGCGAACTCCTCGTCGCCGTCGACGCCGATGAAACGGTCGAGGCCCTCCTGGTCGTAGCCGAGGATCGCGCAGGTCCCGCCCCCGATCGACTCGGTTGCCAGGTAGAGATTCTGGCAGATGTGCCCCGCCTCCATCAGTATGTCCCGGTGGGCGACGAAGGAATACCGCCATTCGGTCCGGTACGGGACCGCCGCCCAGATGAAGACGGCGGCTCCCTCGCCGACGAACCGCTGCCCGCGGCAGATATCGGCCATCTCGTCGACCGGCCGATCGACGTCGCGGAGGAAGAGGAGTCGGTGCTCGACGGCGAGGTAGCGGTAGAGCCCGGGCGGAATGCCGTCCACGCGGTTGACGAGCAGGTAGGTCTCGAAGGGGTGCCGGGCGCCCCCCGACGGGACGGTCCGGTAGTGCCGCCTGACGGTTCCGTCCTCGCCGCGCACGATCCGCGAGATCCCCTGGGTCGACCAGAGCAGGTAGCTCAGCTCCTCGCGGGTGAGCGCCCCGTCGGTGAAGGAGCGCCGCGAACGTCGTCGCCCGATCGCCTCTTGCAACGGCATGACGCCCGAGACGAGGGAATCGGCGTCGACGAGATCGACGAGGACGGCGTCGGGCGGCCAGGGCTTCTCGATCGGTGGCGCGGGAAGCCCCTTCTCCTGGTCGGATTCGTGGCCGCTCCAGTCGCCCGTCCATCCCTTCATGAAGACATGGCGCTGGGCGCGGGAGATCTCGTGGAGTCCGCGGACGCGCCCGTCCTCCCCGGGCGGTTTGGCCGTGCAGGCAACCGCCAATGCCAGCAGCGCGCAGGCGATCGACGTGAATCTCATGAAGGCTCCCTTCCGTTGCTCACGAAAACTCCCGTCCGTTCGTTCCCGCGTCGAGAACGCCGCGCACGGCGCGGGCGAGCCCGTCCGCCATGAAGGGCTTCTGGAGAAAGGCCGCCCCGGGCCCGGCGAGATCCTCCGCCGAGATGATCTCCTCGGTATAGCCCGACATGAAGAGGACGCGGAGCCCCTCGACCTCCCCGCGCAGGCGCTCGAAGAGCTCGCGGCCGTTCATGACCGGCATCACGACGTCGGTGACGAGGAGTCGCAGCCGGTCGCGGTGCTCGGCGGCGAGCCTGACGGCCTCCCCGGCATCCCGGGCGGTGAGCACGGTGTAACCGAACGACTCGAGCGCGTGGACCACGAGCTTGCGCACGGACAGCTCGTCCTCGGCGACGAGAACGGTCTCCGTGCCGCGCGGGATCTCGCCGTCCCCGGCTCGTTCCGCCTCGTTTTCCGCCGCCCGATCGACAATCGGCAGGATGATCGTGAAGGTCGCCCCCCGCCCCGGTTCGCTCTCGACGCGGACGACGCCGCCGTGCTGTTTCACGATCCCGTAGACGATCGCCAGTCCCAGACCCGTCCCCTTCTCCCGCTCCTTGGTGGTGAAGAAGGGATCGAAGATCTTGCCGTGCAGCTCCTCAGGAATCCCCTGTCCGGTATCCGAGACGGCGATGGAGACGTAGGATCCGGGCGGCAACCCGGCCCCGCCGTTCCTTTCCCCCTCCCCGATTCGTAGATCCGCCGTCCTGATCGTGATCCGCCCGCCTGCCGGCGTGGCGTCGCGCGCGTTGATGACGAGGTTGATGAGCGCGTGATCGAGCTGCGTCGGGTCGGTCTCGACGAGTCCGCGCTCGCTCGCGAGGTCGGTGACGAGCTCGATGTCCTCCCGGATCATCCGCTCGAGCATTTTCCGGAGATCCCCGACGAGATGGTTGACGTCGACGACGCGGACCTCGAAGAGCTGTCTGCGGCTGAAGGCCATGAGTTGCCGGGTGAGCTTCGCCGCGCGTTCCCCCGCGTCACGGATGTCGCGGACCGTCTCGGCGTCGGGCTCCCGGATCTCCCCGCTCGCGAGGAGAAACTCCGCTCCCCCGATGATCGCCGTCAAAAGATTGTTGAAGTCGTGCGCCACGCCCCCGGCGAGGCGTCCGATCGCCTCCATCTTCTGGGCCTGCTGGAGCTGTTCGCGGAGCCGCATGCGCTCGTTGATGTTCCGCGCCGTGACGACGACGCCGCCGACGGCGGGATCGTCTATGAGGTTGTTGGCGATCGCCTCGAAATGGATATACGACCCGTCGGCGTGCCTGACCCTGAACTCGGTGGGCACGAAGGGATTCGTCCGGTCGTGCACCTCGGCGAGGGCCTCGACGACGCGCGCGCGGTCGTCGGGGTGGACGAGGTCGAGGCCGTTGCTGCCGACGAGCTCGCCGGGACCGTAGCCGAGCATCTTCCACGCCGAGGGCGTCTCGAAGAGGATGATGCTGTCGCGGTCGATGATCCAGACGATGTCGGCGAGATGCTCGAGGAGCGTGTGGAACCGTGCCTCCCCCTCGAGCCGCTCCCGTTCGGCCTCCTTCCGTTCGGTCACGTCCCGAGCGACGGCGTAGATGACGCCCCGTCCCGGCTCGGCGACCGAATTCCACGAGAGCCACCGGTAATCGCCCGTTTTCGTCCGGTAGCGGTTCTCGAAGTCGACGAGCCGCCCCTCGTTCGCCAGCCTCTCGCCCGCCTCGACCGTCGTCTCGCTGTCGTCTGGATGGACGAAGTCCAGCCATTGCCGCGAGAGGAATTCCGTGCCCGGCCAACCGAGCACCCGCTCCCAGGCGGGATTCACGTAGGTGAATCGTCCCTCGAAGGTGGCGATGCACAGCATGTCGAACGCGAGGTCGAAGAGTCGCTCGAGGCGCTCGGCGTGCGTCATGCCGGTCGGTCGGTCGTCGGTCATCCGCGCCTCCCCTCGATCTCGCGGACCGCCTCGACGGCCTGTTCCGGCGTCGCCGCCGTCGTCACGAGCGCGCCGCCGAGTCGCCCGAAGAGTCGCTCGACGTCGGGCGCGGCCCCGAGGAGCACCACGGGACGGCCGTTCTTGACGGCGAGGGCGATCTCGGAGACGGTCCCGGCCCCGCCGTTGCCGCATGCGACCACGGCGTCGCTCGAGAGGACGTTGACGTTGTTGCGCGCGTTGTGCATGTCGGTGCGGACGACGATGTCGACGTGGGGCGGATCAACCTCGCTCGCCGTCGGGAGGATGCCGACGGTGAGGCTTCCCCCGACCGTCTTCGCCCCCTCGTTCACCGCGCCCATGACCCCCGCGTCGCGCCCGCCGGTGAGGACGACCCACCCTTCGCGGGCGAGGAGCGCGCCGAGTTCGCGGGCCGCCGCCAGGGAGGCCCCGTCGGCGCCCTCGGCCGGACCCATCACGCCCACCACGAACCGCCGCGTCATCCTTCCTCTCCCCCCCGTGCGGAAGGCGATTCGTCGTCGACGAGCCGCTTGCCCATGTCCACCAGTTCCTCCACGCGGTACCCGATCGCCTCGTAGAAGGCGACGGTGTCGCGGTTGTTCGCGCGCACCTGCAGGTTGATCTTCGGACAGCCCCGCATCCCGAGCAACCGCTCGGCCTCGGCCATGAGTCGGGCGCCGTACCCGCGTCGGCGCAGCGGCGGATCGACGGCGAGATAGTTTATCCAGCCGCGGTGCCCCTCGTAGCCGGCCATGCAGGTGGCCGCGATCCGGCCGGCCGCCTCGCCGACGAGGAAGAGCTCCGGATCGACCCCGCGCTTGCGCTCGATGTCGCGGCGCGGATCGTTCCACGGCACGACGAGGCCACACCGCTCCCAGAGGGCGACGATCTCTTCCTCGTCCCCCTCCTGGAAGGGCCGGATGAGCAGAACGCCGCTCACGCCGCCTCCTCCCGGAGCCGGGCGAAGACGACGAGGTCGTGGAAGACGCCATCCTTGAAGGCGGCCCTGCGCCGCACCCCCTCGCGAACGAAGCCGCTCTTCTCGAGCACGCGCGCCGAGGCGGGGTTGCCCGCGAAGGTGAAGGCCTCGATCCTTGCGAAGTCGAACGCGAGGAACGACCAGTCGACGAACGCGCGAACCGCCCGCGTCGCGATCCCGCGGTTCCAGAAGGGTTCGCCGACCCAGAAGCCGATTTCCCCGGTGAACCGCTCGATATCGCGTCTCAGGGCGATGCCGATCCCCCCGGCGCAGCGGCCGTCGACCTCGATCGCGAGGTCGGTCTCGGGCCGGGCGCCCGATGCAATCCGCACCCAGGCGAGGGCGTCGCGTCTCGTGTAGGGCTGGGGAAAGGCGTCCCGGAGGAACCGGGCGATCCCCGGATTGTCGGCGTACAGGACGAGGTCGTCGCAGTCGGCCGGCGTGAACGACCGGATACGCACGCGATCGTCGACCGCGATCGAGATCATCGGTCCCTCCCGCTTCGACCGGCGCCCGGATCGTCCGTCACGCCGTTTGCCGCATGTGGAAGCAGCCCCGCCGGGTCGACGAGGCTGCGTTCATCTTCCTCGATTCCCCGCGCAATCGTGGGCGAATCATTCGAGCGATGCAACTCTTTTCTTGATGTCCTGCCAGTCGAATCTGCGCGCCAGTTCATAGCCGTCGTCGATCCCCATCCCCTCGAAGGCGAGGGCGAAGATGGCGGTCTTCCCCTCATCCTCCGTGAAGAGGTGGACGGTGACGTTGCCCCTGCGCTCCTCCTTGTCGAAGACGACGTAGGTCACGAATCCGTCGACCTCGCGCATCTCGAACTTCCCCTCGTCCGTTTCGACGTGCGCCATGCCCGCGGCGGCCGCTCCGCCTCCCATGCCGGCGGCGGCGGCCATGTTGCCGACGAGGATCGTCGCGGTCGCCTCGCGGCCCTCCGCCTCGTAGTGCCGCGTCGCGTGCACGCTCGACATCCCCGGCATGTTCATCTCCATTCCCTCGGGGTCGTCCGCGGTCCAGCCGTCGAGATCGGCGAGGCAGGGATAGAGGCTGGCATATCCCTCTTCCGCCCCGGCGGGGACGGACGCGGCGACGAGCGCGGCGGCGAGGACCGCCGCGGCGAAAGCGTTTCTCATCTCTCCTCCTCTGTTCGTGACACGGGACGTCTCGTTTTCTTTGACCGCGCACGCGGCCGGTCCGACACAGCCGCGGCCCCGAAGACGAGGCATCGGGTGCGCCCGCGGCCCGTGCCCGTCCACTCGACGGCGATCTCCCCCTCGAAGAAAAGACACGTGCCGATGGAGGCCGCGATGTCGCCGGCGAGATCGGTCACGCCCGCCGCGGAGCGGATCGTCGCCGCCTCGACGATGACGCGTCCGCCGGGCCTGAGGAGGCGGGATGCGCCCGCGTAGACGCCGCACAGATCGGCGATGTACGCCTCGTACCCGCGGGGCGGTTCCTCCAACCCGCCGAGGGGGCTCGTCGCCTCGCACCGCTCCATGAAGGGCGGCGAGGAGAGGCAGAGGTCGATCGCCGGGAACGCGTGCCCGGCGCCGCCGGACGAGTTGGGCGCGGCGGAGCGGGCGCGCGTTGCGGCGGGACGGCGCCCGGGCGGATTGCCCGTCTCCGCGAGAACGCGTCGCGCGTCGGCGGTGAGAAGCCGGGCCGGCACGGCGAGCAGCCGCCGCGCCCGATCGGCCCGCCCCGGATCGCGCTCGATCCCCCACCCCTCGCGCCCCATCCGCCCGGCGACGACGAGCGTCGTCCCCTCGCCGGCGAAGGGATCGAGGACGACCCCGCCCGGAGCGGTGAAGCGATCGATGAGATACTCGAGGAGAGCCGGCGCCGACACGTCATCGCCGTCGGGAACGAGGATGCCGTCCCGCCCGGCCGCCGGATCGAGGATGACGATCTCCCGCTTCGAGCTCATCGTCACGGGAACCCTCACTTCTGCCAGACCGCGTAGCCGCGGCGCCGGAGGATGCGCGCAAGCTCGATCTCCATCTCGGCGGCCTCGCGGTACCGGAGGGCGTCGTACTCCTCGTAGAGTCCGGGGAGGAGCCGGAGACCGTAGTCGAGCACGTAGCGGTTGGCCTTGTGGCCGGCCTTGTGGTTCTCGAAGCGCGTCTTTGGATCGAGCCCCGTCATGCCGACGTAGACGCAGGGTTTCGCCGGATCGCGGCTTGTGTTGGCCTCGCGGAACCGCTTCTCCTCGAGCACGGCCGGATCGAGTTCGACGACGTAGACGCGATGATGGGGCCTGGACATCGACGCCTCCCGGAGGCGCGCCGCTCAGGGGGCGCGCAGCACGACGGGAACGACCGTCGTGTAACAGGTCTCGAAGGGATCGCCGGTGAACGCGAACTCGATCACCGCCGCGCCGGGGTCGCCCGGAACGCGGTACCAGCCGAGCACCGAGGCGGCCCGGTCGCAGTATCCCGTGACGTCGAAGGTCGCCTTCATCCCGTCGGCCGTCAAAACCACGCGCGTCTCGTATCGCGGCACCGTGCCGCCCATGCAGAAGCTCTCGTGCGCCGCCTCGAGGAGAACCTCCACCGCCATCTCCCACCGCGACGGGGAGAAGGGAACGAGGGGCTCGAGAGTGCGCCGGAACGCCTCGATCGACCGACGGATCAGCGGCAGATCCTTCTCGGCGGTGTCGGCGTCCCACAACGGCACTTCTTCCCAGGCGGGCAGCCCCGCCGCATCGGGGTCGAAGCCGCGCACGCGCAGCGCCGGCCGCTCGCCGTATGGCGGATCGTTGAGGTAGAAGACGCGCCCCGTCGCCCGGTCGACGCCAAGCAGGCGGATCGTCGTCGGCCCGCCGACCGTCGCGCGCAGGGACGCGGCGACGGCCGCGACGAGCAGAACGGAAAGGCATATCGACACGGGAAGCCGATGCCGGCGGATCATGCGCGCACTCCCTCCCCGGCCCCCCGCGAGCCGGCGAACCCATCATACCGCAGTTCGCCGCTTCCCTCCACGGAAATCCCCCCGGCCTCGCGGCCGGGGCCACGGTGGCTTCCGGCAAATAATTGTTGTCGATTATGCCGCATGTTGCTATAAGGGCAGGGAGCGGCTGGATCCGTTCCCGACATCCAGCAAAAGACAACCCGAACCCGAGGAGGATGCGCATGCGCAGACTGTTCCTCATAGTGCTCGTCGCCATCGTCGCGGTGACGCTCGTCGCGTCAGGCGCCGAGGCGGGCAAAAAGGACAAGACCACCGCGGTGAAGCGGACCGACAGCAAGGCCCTCTGCTGGATCGTCACCCCCTGGCCCTTCCGCGGCGCCTGCGCCGCGAAGGACACCGACGGCGACGGCGTGACCGACGACAGGGACCGTTGCCCCGGCACGCCGATGGGCGCCGAGGTCGATTGCACGGGCTGTCCGATCGACACGGACGGCGACGGCGTATACGACGGCCTCGACAAGTGCCCGAAATCACCGAAGGGCGCGAAGGTCGACATGAACGGCTGCTGCCTCGACGGCGACGGCGACGGCGTCCCCGACGGCATCGACAAGTGTCCGAAATCGCCGAAGGGCGCGAAGGTCGACGCGAAGGGCTGCTGCCTCGACGCGGACGGCGACGGCGTCCCCGACGGCATCGACACCTGCCCCGGCACCCCGAAGGGCGCGAAGGTCGACGCGAACGGCTGCCCGAAGGATTCGGACGGCGACGGCGTTTTCGACGGCATCGACATGTGCCCCGGCTCGCCGAAGGGCGCGAAAGTCAACGAGAAGGGGTGCCCCGTCGAGGTGACGCCGATGGAACGGGAACTCTTCGACACCGGAACGATCTGCGCGCAGACCGTCACCTTCAAGACGAACAAGAGCGAGCTCACCGACGAGGCGAAGAAGGTCCTCGACGAGATCGGCGCGATCCTCATGCAGTACCCGGAGATCCGCGTCGAGATCGGCGGGCACACCGACGCGGCCGGTCCCGAGGCCTTCAACCAGACTCTTTCCGAGAAACGCGCGAAGTCGGTCCTCGCCTACCTCAAGGCGAAGTACCCGAAGCTCGCCGCGGGGATCGCGGCGACGAAGGGCTACGGCGAGAGCAAGCCGATCGCAGACAACGGCACCGCCGCGGGACGGGCGAAGAACCGCCGCGTGGAGTTCAAGGTGCTGAACATGGAAGACTTCAAGTGCAAGATGAAGGAGCGCGGCTACGAGGTCAAGTAGGACCGGCCGCTTCCGTTCGGATACGACGACGCCCGGGACGCATCACGCGCCCCGGGCGTTTTGCCATTCGCGGCCGGGCGTCCCGGTTTCCCCGCGCGGCCGGATAGCGTTTCACCGGATGCCCCGGCCTTCTAGAGCAGTTCCCAGACGATCTCCACCGTGTCGCTCGAGGAGACGTCCGCCGGCTCGAGATCGGGGGCGATCATCGCGTCGCTCGACATGCAGGCGTTCATCGAGTAGCGCAGCGAGGTGAAGGAGACCTCCGACCAGCTGTGCGAGATGTGGCGGATCGAGCCGAGAGTCCGCCCCGCCGCGGCGGCGATGACGTTCGCCTTCTCCCGCGCGTCGGCCACGGCCGCCTCGAGAACGCGTTTCTCGATCCCCGCCTGGTCGCTGGCCTCGAAGTGGATCCTGATCTCCGCGTCGGCGCTCGAACGGATCGCCGCCGTGAAGACCTCGTTCAGCGCCTTCCTCTCCATCGGGATCGTGAGGCGGAGATTGTGCGAGGCCTCGAACCCCACGAAGACCCGCTCCTTGTCCTCGTAGACGAAGCGCGAATCGACGGAGAAGGAGGTCGTCTTGAGGGCCTCGCGTTCGACGCCGAGCGCGCCGAGCTCGTTCCGCAGGCTCGCGACCCGCTCGTTCAGGATCCGGACGCTCTCGGCGTAGTCCCGGTCGAATCCCTCGATCTCGAAGCCGAGAACGACGCGGTCGGGCTTCTCCTCGACGGTCCCGCGGCCCCTGACGACGATATCCGGCTGGTTCTGCATGTATCCCCTCCATCGGCGCCCCGCGGGCGCCGCGTTCAGTCGTAGCTCTTCCGCGTCGGCGCGTCGGCCATGGCGGGCGCGGTGAGCTTTTTCCACCTGTCGGACGCCCACGTGCCGAGATGCGTGTGCATGTCGAGGTACTTCTTCGGGATCGGGTGCGTGCCGACGACCACCTTCACGTCGAAGCGCTTCTCGAGGAAGGCCGCGAAGGTGTCGATGTACGGGCAGGGCGGATAGCCGACGACGAGGCCCGTCGCCAGGTGGATCACCTCGGCGCCGTTCTTCACCATCTCCTCGCCGGCGTACTCGATGTTGCCCCCCGGGCAGCCGTCGCAGGTCGTGTAGCCGACGAGCTCGATATCGACGTCGTGGTAGATGCTGAAGGCGCCCTCCCGCTCCCGCATCGCCCGGAAGCACTTCCCTCCCGCGCACCGGCGGTACCGGTCGCAGATGATGATCCCGATCCTCGTCTTCCCGCTCATCGCGTCTCCTTCCGCTCTCCAGGGTGAACACGTCTTCCCGTCCGTGCCTCTCAAAGGGGCCGGGAGACGATGAACCTCGATTTGCCCGCCCCGGTCAGGGGGATGTCGTCGACGATCTCGAAGACGACGGCGAGATCCTCGCCGCATCCCTCCGCGATCTTCGCCCGGAGCGTCCCCTCGTGCGCCTTTTCCCAGCCCGGACCGGGAACGATCCTGAAGACGATCCGCCCCGGGGACGCCTGTTCGATCTGGAACCGCCGTATGCCGGGAACGGCCCGCGACAGCCACGTCCAGAAGAACCCCCCCACCTTCTTCCCCGACGGCGTCGAGATGGCATCGAAGGTGCGGCCCTCGATCTTCTCGATGAGCGGGTATCCCCGCCCGCACGGGCAGGCCCTGTCAGTTTTCACGGCGAGGTCGCCGGTCCGGTAACGGATGAAAGGCATGTAGAGGTTGGAGAAATCCGTGACGACGAGCTCGCCGGTCTCCCCCGCCGCGCACGGCTCGCCGTTTTCCCGGACGATCTCGGCGCAGAAGAGATCGATGAAGACGTGCAGCCCCGCGTGCCGATCGCACTCGGCGGCGACGTTGGCGAACTCCCTGCTCCCGTACCGGTCGAACACCCTGCACCGGAAGACCCGCTCGACGATCTCGCGCTGGTGCGGGTAGAGCCGTTCGCCGCTGGTGACGACGGCCCCGAGATCGTACGCCGGCGGCCCCGTCCGCTCGTACCAGTCGGCGAAGAGGGCGACGGCCGAGGGATAGGCGACCATGTACGCGGGCCGGAAGCGGCGCAACCTGGCGTCGTGGCGGCGCATCCCCTCCTCCGACAGGTCGAAGGTCGAGAGGGGCAGGACGTTGTTGAGGTAGTTCTTCGCGGCGGCGGCGAACCGCTCCGCCGGGGACCGGTTCAGGGAGAATCCCCACAGGAGCACCTGGCGGTCCCCGATGTCGATCCCCGCCCACCGGTAGGCGCGGATCGTGTTCGCGCGGCGCCCGGGCCCGGCGCCGTGGTCGTTGAAGAAGAAGAGCGGTTCGCCCGTCGAGCCGCCCGTGCTCGACCGGTATCCCTTCCTCGACGGATCGGTGGTGACGAGCCGGGTTGCCTCGGCGCGGACGATTTCCTTCGTGAGGAAGGGGAGGAGGGCGAGCTCCGCCGGGCCACGCACGTCCCCGGGACGCAGTTTCGCCCGGTCCATGGCATCCCGGTAATAGGGGACGTGCGCGTAGGCCGCGGCCAGCGTCTCGCGTATCCTCCGCGCCTGGATCTCCTCGAGCTCTTCCAGCGGGAGATGCTCCCTGCGCTCGAGCTCGGCGAGATCGGCGAGGAGACCGTCCCGTCTGATCGCCCGGTACGCGGGGTAGATGATTTTTCCGACCAGGGCGGCCGGCAGCGGAGGCAGCATGTCCACGATCCTGTCGTTGCCCGTCGCGGCGACGCGCCGAAACGTCCCGTCACTGTAGCGGATCGAGACGCCTCATCCAACATCATTCTGGCGCCCGGCCGTCATGCCGGATCCCCGCTTCGTCAATCGCGCCCGAGCAGGAAATGCCGGAGGAGGAACGCGATCTTGTAGCTACGCATCCGCCACACCGCTCCGGGCACGCCGTTGAACTCGTCGAGGATGGCGGTGAAGAATCCCGGATCCGTGCGGGCCACGCGTACACCCCGCCACTGCCAGGGCGTTCCGCACCCCGTCCTGTTCGTCTCGCTGGGCTTCTGGCCGTAGAGGTTCCTTCTCGTCCTGTCGTGGAAGTGGGTGGTCGTCGCGAGGTAGCCCGCCTCCCCGGCCAGTTCGAGCGTCCGGGGGCTGCGCCCGCCCCCCGGCCAGCAGAGAAAGTCGATGTGCTTCCCGATCCCCGCCTCGAGGATCCGCTTCGACTCGGTCAGCTCGAAGAGGATCCGATCGTCGAATTCCTCTTCGGTCTCCAGCCGGCCGCCCGCTTCCCGCTTTCGCGCGATCGCGTCGAGACGCTCGCGCCAGTCCGGGCGCTCGAAGAACCGGGCTCCCCCCTCGCCCTCGACGAAGGAGACGAGGCGCTTTTCCAGCGATCCGTCGGGGAACCATCTCTTCCCCGCGAGCGATTTCCTGTGCTCGAAGACCGGCGTGCCCCAGGGGACCGTCTCCTCGAGCCGCTCGGTCATGTACGCGAATTTCCTTTCGGGATGACGGTTCCAGCCGAGCCACGGCTTCGGGGCATAGCCATCCACGCCGGCGGGCCGGTGGTAATCGACGATCCGCGGACCGCACGGATACCACGTGTGGGTCTTGGCGTGGCCCTGCACCTCCATCACGCCGCTCTCCTCCAGCCGCCGCATCTCGGCGAAGGAGAGGAAGCCCTCGACGGGCAGGTCCTCCTCGCGGACGCGCCCCGCCCACGCGTCGTCGAGCGTCGGCCGCGGCGAGCCGGCGGGATCGACGAAGTCGCTCGTCATGTAGACGACGGCGCGGTGGCCGTACTTCGCGAGGATCGGGGCGGCGAAGACCCAGTTGTCGAGGTAGCCGTCGTCGAAGGTGAGAACGACCGGCTTCGGCGGCAGCGGCTCGTTCCGGGCGAGGTGCGCGTACAGGTCGCCCAGGAAGATCGTCGTCCACCCCTCCTCTTTCAGGCGCCTCATCTGGCCGTCGAACACGTCGGCCCGAACGAGGAGGTGGTTCCAGGCCCACCCGGGCTTCTCGGGGCCGACCCCGTGGTACATCACGACCGGTACGCCTCGAGGTTCCATGCATGTTCCCGTCATTTCGGCAGCCCGGCGAAGGGCAGCCTGCCCAGTATCTTCCTGATGACCCGCGGCGGATCGAACCGCTCGAGAATCCACTCGTACCAGCGCCTCTCCCGGTTTCGGGCGTCGAGCCGGCGCCTCTCGCCCCTCGAACCGCTCTCCCCGAGACGGATTGGTATCGAGGCGATCTTCCGCTCGAGATCGGGCCAGCGGATCGAGCGGGCGAACGCCGCCGTGTCGATTTGCTCGAGCTCGATCGCTTCCCCGGCGGCCGCGAGCAGCGCCGCGCCCTTTTCCGTGCGCACCGCGATCATCGACATGCCGTCGCCCGCGTCCTCCGGCCGCACGATCCCCCAGGGGTCGGCGATCGTCAGGTCGGCCGTATCCCCAAAGGCGTTCGCGCAGTACATGCAGGCCGGGATCGTCCAGAGCCACTTGCCGAAGGGCAGGGCCGCCGTCTCCGAGAAGCCGATCGACCGTCCGCCGGCGGAAATCCGCCCGGGCCAGCCATCGCCCCGGTAGTCGATCCGCCGCTCCTCCCGGGCGTCCATGCCGAGGCGCCGCCTGACGAACCGGGTGAACCCGAGGTGCTTCTGCTGCTTGCACAAAAGGCCGATCCGCAGGAGGTCGACGCCCGCGTCGCCGTAGAGGTGCTCCGCGGCGAGGAGCTGGCAGTGCGTCCCGGTGACGACGAGCGTGCTGCCGGCCCCGACCTGACCGCATTCCTCGAGCAGGGGAACCGGCCGGTAGACGGAGTTGGCGATGACCGACGGATCGAATCCCTTCCCGAGCAGCGCGCCCCGCGCCCAGGGGGGCTGTTCCGCCGATACGAGGCAGCATGCAAGATCGGCCGTTCCCGTCTCCAGCGCTGCCGTGACGAGGGTCCTCGCCACGCCGCCGGACGACGACGACCGACGCACGGCGGGATCGGCGGCCCGGCCGACGTACGCAACCCGGATTTCGGCGAGCGCCTCCGCGGTGAGTGCGCGGCGCGGCAGCTCGGGGGCGGGACAGACCTCGACGCAGCGGCCGCAGCGGACGCAGGCATCATCGTCCCAGACGATCTCGAAGCGCCCGTCGGCGGCGGGGCGCCTGCCGAGGGCGCCGGCGTCGCAGGCGGCGAGGCATCCGCCGCAGAGGCAGCACCGCTCCGCGTCGAAGCGCAGCCGATCGCCGTCATCGAACCAGATCATCGATCCTCTCCATCGCCCGGGCCAGGTCCGCCTTCTTCTCCCCGACCGCCGCCGTGATTTTTTCCCGCCACGCCGCGCGCTCCGGCCACATCCGCTCGAAGATGCCGATGGCCCACGCGGCGTTGAATTCCTCGATGTCGATCGAGAACTCCTCGAGGCCGAGCGACCGCATGTACTCGCGGACCTTGAAGAGGTAGTTGACCGAGATGGTCGGCGTCCCCGATCCCGTCGAGAGGATGCACGCGTGCATCCGCGTCGTGATGTTGAGCTCGCTGCAGGCGAGCATTCCCTTGAGCTCGGCCGGCGTGGGCAGCGTCTCGAGCACGCCGACCTCGCCCCCCCGCTCCATGCGGTCCCTGATCGCGCGCGAGACGGCGAGATCGTCCTCGCGGCAGCCGTGGACGGGGAAATTCGTGGGAAAGAGGACGACCCGCACCCCGTGCGTCGCCACGAGTTCGTCGGCGAGAACCGCCATCTGCCCGACGTAGGCGTCGTAGTTGCTGTAGGGAGTCTCGACGCGGTTCCTGAAGTAGCTCCAGCGCATCGCCGAGATCCCGACGATCGGCTTCTCCGGCCCCGGGGGCAGGAGCTTCATCGATTCCTCTCGCGAGGGCCATTCCTGCCGGACGGCGACGTCGACCGTATGGACGACCGTCGCCTTCGCGCCGCCGACGAGTTCCCGGCTCGTCACGGCCGATCGCTCGTCGCGGGCGTAGATCAGGTCGACCTTCCCGAGCACGCGCCTCGCCAGGAACCGGCTCCAGCGGAAGAGGAAGGGGCCGATCGTCGAGGGGAAGATCACCATCCGCTTGCCGAGCCGCACGACGAGCGAATACGTGTAGAGGGAGAAGACGATGTTCTTGAAGAACTTGTCGTTGATGCGCTCGGCGCCGACGCTGACGGCCATGTCGGCCCAGAGAAAGGGCGCCAGTTTCTTCCTGAAGGGAACGCGGCCCCGCGACAGGCCCTCGGGCGAGCGGAGGGCGATCGTGAGCCGGCAGACGGTCATCCAGAGCACGGTCTTCAGGAGCCAGCCGACCTGGCGGAGACGTGGCTGGAGGAATGGGTACTCGAAGACGTCCCCGATCGCTTCCACGCCGTAGAGCCGCTCGAAGACCTCGGGCCGGTGGGCCATGACCCGGATGTCGGCGCCGGGGAATCTCTCGCGGAGGATCCCGAGGGCGTTCTCCACGAGCGCGCACGATCCCACGTTGCCGTCGGTGTATGCCTCGATGATCAGTATCTTCATCGCGCTCCGGCGAACTCCGGCCGGCTCGTGCCGAAGTCCCCCTCGAAAAGGCGCTCGTAGCGGCCGACGATCGTGTCGATGCCGTATCGTTCGGTTGTCCTGGCCGCGATTTTCTCCCGATCGTAGCCTGCCGCGGCGACGCGGAGGATCGCTTCGGCCATCGCCTCCGTGTCCCCGAGGGGAACGATCTCGCCGTTCACGCCCCGCTCGACCAGCTCGTTGATCCCGCCGGGGCAGTCGAAGGCGACCACGGGGCGGCCCAGCGCGAGGGCCTCCACCATCGCGTTGGGGAATCCCTCGTAGCGCGAGCTGAGCACGAAGAGGTCGGCGGCGGCGACGAGCGGGTACGGGTTCGGCAGGAATCCGTGGAAGACGACCTCCCCCTCGACGCCGAGCTCGGCGGCCAGGGCGTTGAGCTCCTCGCGCAGCGCTCCGTCGCCGAGGACGTGAAGGCGGACGCCGCGCCCCTTCAGGCGGGCCACCGCCCGGAGCAGCAAATCGAACCCCTTCTGCCGGTGGAGCCTGCCGACGGCGACGACGTTCAACTCTCCGCCGCCGAAACCCCCGGGAACGCCCGCCGCCGCCCGCGCGCGGATCCACGCGACGTCGACGGGGTTGGGTATCGTCACCATCCGATCGAGAGGCACGCGGTAGATCTCGTGGACGTCGGCCAGCATGTCCGCCGACTGGCAGATCACCCGGTCCAGGTACCGGTAGGACCACCGGTAGAGCCAGCGCGCGTTCCACGGCGATCGCGCGATGCGGGACCTGAGCGACGGGATCCCCGTCTCCCGCCCGAGGAATATGACGCCTCTCCGCCGCATCCGCATGCTCGCGAAGCCGGCCACCATGTTCGTGTAGCTCATCGTGCTGATGACCGCGTCGGGCGACACCCGGCGCACGAGGCGCGGAAACCCGGCCAGCGCGCCCTTGAGGTCGGTGTCCAGGTCGTGGACCGCGACATCACCGGCGAGTTCCTCCAGGAACGCGCCGCGCTTCCGGAAGAGGGCCAGTTCGACCGAGAACCTGTTCCTGTCGAGGTTGTTCATGAGGTGGACGAACACCCGCTCGGCGCCGCCACCCCGCAGATCCGGAATACAGAAGAGGATTCTTCTCACGGGGCCATCCCGGGAAACCGTTGCTCGCGACAGGACACTCGACGGTCGAAGTTACTGCAGAGAAAGGGATGAAGTCAATCCATCCTTTGCCCGGGCCGGCGCGGGATCGCCCGCCGGAGCCGGCTTCGCCGCGTCAAAATCCGCGTTCCGGCTCGTCTAACGGATAATGCAGGGGAGACATATTATGAGACGTCTGGCGATCTTCGCGCTCTCGGTATTCTCCGTTTTGGCGGCGACCGTGCCCGTGCGCGCCGGCGGCGTCGTCTACTGCGTCGGCGACAACGGGACCATCCTCGCGCTCGCGGCGAACGGCTGGCACGCCGTGCCGACGGGCCCGGGAACCGATATCCCGTCAGGCGATTACTCGGGGATCTGGGGGAGCGGCGAGGACGATATCTATATCACCCGCAACGCGGCGGATATCATCACCTGGGACGGCGCCGCATGGGGCACCATGACGCTCGACGTGATCGGCACCCGGTATTTCTACGACGTGCACGGCACATCAGCCAACGACATCCTGCTGCTCGCCCACGCCCGCGGCCTGTGTCTCGCCGGCACACTCGTGCATTGTCTCCATTACGGCTCGTACTGGGATCCGATGTCCGGCTGACCGCCCAAGGAGACGCATCTCTGCTACTTCATTCCCGGCTACGGGTGGCAGGTCAGGACGAGCGTCCCCGAGCCGATGCAAGCCGCCTGGGCCTCCTCCATGAACAGCCTCTGGATGGTCGGGGACGACGGGCAGATCCGCTATTTCGACGGAGCCGTGACGTCGACGCAGGAGAGCGGCACGACGCAGACCCTCCGCGCCGTCTGGGGCGAGGACGCGAACTACATCTTCGCCGTCGGCGACGGCGGCGCGATCGTCCACTGGGACGGCTCCTCCTGGGAGCCGATGGCGAGCGGCACCACCGAGAACCTCAACGACATCTGAGTCGCCGGGGAGACGCCCGCGGCGCCTCTCGGCCTCGCCGCCTTCCCGAACCCCTTCAACCCGTCGACGACGATCTCGTTCACGCTCCCTGCCGCGGCACGGACGATCCTCCGCGTCTACGATGCGCGCGGGGCGCGCGTGCGCACGCTTCTCGACGGACGCCGCACGGCGGGGCCGCAGGCGGTCGTCTGGGACGGGACGAACGATCGCGGGGAACCGGTGCCGTCAGGGGTCTACCTGGTGTCGCTGTGCGCGGGGGAGGCGGCCGCGTCGCACAAACTCGCACTGGTGAGGTGAATTGCAACTGTCTCCTACTCGTCCTCCACGAACACCACCCGCACCGTATCGGTGAGATTACGGCCGCGGTGGCGATGCCCGGCGCCGTCCGGGATGAACACGCCGTCACCGGGACCGTACTCGACCTCGCCGCCCGCGAACTCGATCGCGAAACGACCATCCAGGACCATTCCGTAGTGCCCCTTCTCGCACCAGTGCGGCGGCATGTCCCGCGAGTACTCGACGAGACGGAGTCGCTTGCCGTCCCGGACGACCGCCTTCTGCCTGATGCCCTTCATGGGACTGTCCCATTCGAGCTCGTCGAACGACACCCTGTACGGATACATCGGCAATCTCCTCTCGGGAAACAAAGGACATCAGCGGGATGAATATCTGGAATCGGCACGCGCGGTGTTCCGCACACGATATCACCGGAGCACTACCATCTTTTTCGTCTGCGCGAAGCCGCCGGCGAGGAGGCGGCAGAAGTAGATGCCGCTGGAGACGGCCCCTCCCATGTCATCCGTCGCGTTCCAGCTCACCTCTTTCCACCCGGCCGTCATGCGCCGGTTGACGAGGGTGGCGACGAGTTCGCCCTTCACGTTGTATACGCGCAGCCTCACATGCGTCGCGCGAGGCAGATCGAACCGTATCGTCGTCGCCGGGTTGAAGGGATTCGGATAGTTCTGGCGCAGCAGGCAGGATTCGGGAACGGGAGGCCGATCGCCCCCGGAATGCGATCCACAAAGCCCCTGGTTCTCGAAATAGACGCCCTGCGAGTACACGTCGAGATCCCCGTCTCCGTCGAGATCGACGAACCGCGGATCGAGTACAACCGTACCGATCAGTTCCCCGCCGCAATCGACCAGGAGTTCCGTGCGATCCACGTAGATCCCGTCCTCGTACATGAGCAATTTCCACTCGTCGAGGTCCTCGAGAAGAAGATCCTGGCTTCCATCGCCGTCACAGTCCGCGGCCGCGGCGGAGAAAGCGGACGGCAACCCTCCCCACCCCGCGGAGGTTTCCTCGAACGAGAGCCCGCCGAGATTCCTGTACAGGATCGAGAGATCGGCGTGCAGGGCCCGCGCGAACAGCACATCCCCGAGGCCGTCGCCGTCGAAATCGAAGATCAGGGCCTTCCTCGCGTAGTCGAAGTCCCACGGTCCGGCGATTTCCGAGAACCGCCCGCTCCCGTCGTTGACGAACACGCGCGACGGCGAGCCCCAGTTCGCCAGCGCCAGGTCCGGGAAGCCGTCGCCGTCGATATCCCCGACCGTCACCCGCTCGGTCTGGACCGGATCAACGAGTCCCGAAGTTGCCGTGACATCGGTAAAATGCCCGCCGCCGTCGTTCTCGAATACCAGCTCCTGCCCGTACGACTGGAAGACCAGATCCTGATCCCCGTCGTTCTCCTTGTCGAATGCATCGACATCGGCATAGCCGATCGTGCCGGAGAGTCCGCTGTACCCGGTCGCGTCGACGAACACGCCCGTCCCGTCCCCGAGATAGTATCCCGGTTCGCTGTTGAAGACGACGACGATGAGGTCGGAATGACCGTCGCCGTTGAAATCAGCCGCGATCGCCTCTTCCGCATAGCCCGGAAAGGAAACAGCGGATTGACCCGTGACATCGACGAAGGCGCCGGCGCCATCATTCCGCCAGAGCCTGCAGGCGGGGTGACTGAGCTGGACGATATCGACGTCCCCGTCATCGTCGAAGTCGAGAGCCTTGCCGTACATGGGAACCGATCCCGGATGCCGGAGGGAGCTGACGGGCCTGAAGACCGGCAGGTCGATCACCTCGATATCCTGCCGCCACCCGTTGTTGCCGGCGTATGCGTCCACCAACGGCGATCCGTCGGGATTCACCAGGTCGAAGTCTAGGTCGGCGTCGCCCGGCTCCAGCACCACGATCGGATCGAAAAGCACGGTGAGAGACGAGTCGGGCGGCAGCAGATCGACCATCTCGTGCCGTTCGCCCGAGGGACCGTGAGCCGTCGTCATGGTGAGATCGACTCTCGCGGACAGGGTCCGGTCGCTGAAGTTGTGCACGACGATTTCCGGGATGAAGTCGACGTTTCGGGTGACCAGCGTCTTCGGCCAGTTCAACGCCACCAGCGCCATGTCATCCGGTGCGGGAGGACGGGTATAGGCGATCACGATCCATTCGGCCGTTGAGGGATCGGACGCCCCGACCGTATAGAAATGATCGTAGAGAACGACTTCGTACGATCCGAGCGCCGCCAGCCGGTGTATGATGTCCGTACCCTGCACCTCGCTCCACGCGGAATCGGCGTATTCCGCGCCCGCCATGCCGATCGGAAGATAGATCAACGTATCGGGCGGGGGATTGGTGTAGCCATCCAGATAGTCGGCAGAGAAGAGCGAAACAGGGGGAGAGCAGAACGTACCCATCCCCATCCACACGGTCGACGCCTCCACGAGAAGCTCGCCGGTCAGCCTGCTTTGTATGCGGACGTATCCCAGATCGCACGGAGCCACGTATCGATAGAAGACATTGCCCGCTTCCGCGTAGCCCTCTTCCGGCAACGACTTCCGCCAGGGGTGGGAGAACTCGTAGTAACCCTTGATGGCACGGGTCCGGTAATCCAGCCTGACGATCGCGAAATCGACGTCCGGCACGGTCGTCGCCCGCAGGTTTTCGCTGAATGCGGCTCCCGGGAGCAGAAAGATCAGACAGCAGAGACCGGATATCCTTGTCGCACGCATGTTCCCCCCCCCCGGCAAAGAAGAGTCGAGACCCGCAACAGATGTGGTGTTGTTCCCTTCGATAGTCACCCGCCGCCGATTGTCTTCCCTGTATTATTTTATCCGGCGTGCAGTGCCTGTCAACATCACTACGCGCCCGCCGGAGCCGCTTCATGGGCTGCATATTCCCGGCAACCGGTCCTGCACCCGCCAGAAGAGCAGCCTCGAGGAAACGAATATCGAGAAGAGATCCATCATGACGTAGAGACGAAAGAGACATGCCGCGTCCGGGACATCCCCGGAAAGACGCTCCCGATAGATACGGTCAATAGTATCGTCTCCATTTGCGTGGGGGTGGCGAACGACTCGACGAAGACGGTCCTTGTCAAGCAATTCCACGGCGAATACAATTATCGCATGGAGCAGGTGGTACGCGAAAGACGGCACGATCTGGACTGGCTGCGCGTGATCGTGACGATCAACCTGATCCCGTTCCACACGGCCTGGATGATCACGAGCGTCGGCGGGTTCTCATCGGTGCAACGCGGCACCGTCGCCTGGTACGCCCTTCACGGCTACGTCAACTTCTGCAGTCCCCTGCACATGTACCTGCTCTTCCTCGTCGCCGGCACCGCCTCGGCGATGGCCATGCGGTACCGGTCGCGCCGCGAATACGTCGTCGAGCGCGTCCGGCGGCTCCTCGTGCCGCTCCTGGCCTTCATGATCCTCCTCTTCCCCGTGCTTGGCTGGCACTGGCCGTCGGACATCGATCTCACCGGCGTCGACTTCCTGACGCAGTTCTGGCCGTGGTGCATCCTGACGATGTTCCATTCGCCGGTGAGCGGCGGACCGAACTGGGCCCACATGTGGTTCGTCGGCTACCTCTTCATCTACTCGATGCTCCTGCTTTACGCGTACCCGCGGATCCTCGCGGGAACATGCCGCTTCTGCGAACAAACGACGCGGCTGTTGACGGGCCGCCGGGGCGCGATCTTCCTCGGCGGCGTGCCAATCGCCGCGATCTTCGCCCTCCTGTCGCCGATCTGGCCCTTCTTCCAGAACAACCTCTACACGGACTGGGGCTACTTCGCCTACAACCTGACGGCCTTCCTCTTCGGGCTCGTCATCGCCGGCGATCCACGGTGGCGCCGGGCCATCGACCGGCACCTCACCGTTTCCCTCGCGCTCGGGATCGCCTTGTCGGCGGCAAAGCTGTACATGGAATACACGGGAAACTCCGCCCCGGCCTATGCGCCGGGGTACCTTCTCTACTCGCTGGTCGCGGGATTGAACACCTGGTGCTGGACGATCTCGATCCTCGGGTTCGTGCGTCGTTTCCTCTCGTTCTCGAACCGCTTCCTCCGGTGGTTCAACCGGATCTCGTACCCTTTCTATATCCTCCACCTCGTCGCCATCTCCGTGACGGGGCATTATGTCACCCGGCTGCGGCTAGGGATCCTCGCCGAGTTCGTCGCGATCTGCGCGGTCTCGTACGCCGCCTGCCTGCTCGTCTGCGAGCTGGCGAAGCGCACGCCGCCCACGCGCCTGCTTCTGGGCGTAAAAACGCGCAAATAAACGCAGCCGTTGTTACCGGTTAGGTATGTTTGCACGAGCAGCGGCGGTAACGTCGATCGGTTTCTATCGAGGCCGAATCTCCGCGTGCGAAGTACATCCTTACGGTGATTCTGACGCCGCCTACACCCGCCAGAAGAGCAGCATCGCGGCGACGAGCACGGCCAGCACCACGACCCAGATCGCGATCGAGATGCGGGCGGCGCGCCGGGCGCGCTCCTCCTCCCACCAGCGCCGCGGGCGCACCCGCTGCGCGAGGAAGGTCACGACCCCGGCGAGGTTCACGCAGGCGATGTTCGTCACGAGGAGCGCCGCGGCCCGGAGCGCGAGGTCCGGCATCCCGCCGCCCAGGAGCAGCCCGGCCGTCACGAGGGGCGGGAGGAGCGCGACGGCCACCATCACGCCGATCAGCGCCGTCGGCAGCCCCGTCGTGTAGGAGAAGGTCCCGGCGATCCCCGCCGTGACGGCGAGGAGCACGTCGCTGATCCCGAGCGAGGCCCGTGCCGCGAGCTGCGGCGCCGACGGATCGACGTGTATGACGAGGCCAATCCCCACCGACAGGGCCCCCGACACGGCAACGCCGGCGCCGAGAGCGGCGAGCCCCTTGCGCAGGAGCGTCGTGTCGCCGAGCGTCGTGGCGAGGGCCATCGCCACGTTCGGCCCGAGAAGCGGCGCGATCACCATCGCCCCGATGATGACGGCCACGTCCCCTCTCGTCAGGCCGATCGCGGCCACGAGGGTGGAGAGGACGACCATGACGAAATAGATCCGCGAGAGGCGCGCCCCATCGAGGACGGCCTCGTAGAGCTCCTCGCGGCTGATGCGGTCCGCGTCGGGCGTCGCCGCCGCCGCGGCGGCCTTCTCCTTCTGTTCCTTCCTCTCCTCGTCGACCTTGATCTCGGGGACGGTCGCCTCGACCCGCAGCAGCATCGCGCGGAATCCGGGGCTGCCGCCGAAGCGCTCGCGGAGGGCGTCGAGGGTGCTCTCGACGAGCTCGGGCGGCATGAGCACCTTCGCCCGCCCCTTCCCCTCGGCGATCGTCTCGGTCCAGATGCGCGTGGCGGCCCGTTCTTTGAGGATCTCCTCGAGCGCGGGCATCTCCGCCTCGGGGATGACGATCTCGATCATGCGCAGCGACATGCGGCTACTCCATCCGCCTGATCCGCACCTCGATGTCCGTCTCGTCCTTCAGCAGCTCGACGAGCGTCGCGGTGTCGGTATCGCCGAAGTGGTACGGGTAGAGGATCCGGGGACGGAAGGCCCGGGCGGCGTCGGCGACCATCTCCGGGGTCATCGTGTAGGGAAGGTTCATCGGCAGGAAGGCGATGTCGATTTCCTCGAGGGCCTTCATCTCGGGGGTGTTCTCCGTGTCGCCGGCGATGTAGAGGCGGGTGTCGCCGATCTGGACGACGTAGCCGTTCCCCACCCCCTTCTCGTGGAAGGGCGAGCCGTCCTTCCGCAGGTGGACGATGTTGTACATCGGAACCGCCTCGATCGCGAAACCCGCGGCCTCGGCCGTCTCGCCGTTGCCCATCACGACGCCGCTTTCCACGTCTTCCGCGCAGACGGCAGGCATGACGACGGCCGTCGCCTCCGTGCGAACGGCGGCAAGCGCGTCGGGGTCGAGATGGTCGCGGTGGGCGTGGGTCAGGAGAACGAGGTCGGCTTTCGGCAAAGCCGAATAGTCGGCGAGGCGGGTCCATGGATCGACGTGGACCGTCCTGCCGCCGACGGTAAACATGAGCGTGCCGTGCCCGATGAACGTGATCGCGAGGTCTCCCGCCGACGTCGCGATCGTGTCCGTCTCGAAGCCGGCCGCCGCGGGGGCGGCGAGGGCCGCGAGGAGTGCGGCCGCGCAGAGCGCCGTTCGGATCATGGATCGTTTCTCCCTTCTCCGGAGCCGCGGAGCCGCTCCAGCATCCGTTTCGCATTGGCGTTGTCGGGGTTGAGATCGAGCGATTTCTCGTAGAAGCGGATCGCGTCCTTTGTCCGACCCGCCTCCATGCATCCCTCGCCCAGGCTGTCCCAGGCGTTGGCCGAACGGGGATAGAGCTCCGTGTTGAGCTCGAAGACGGCGATCGCATCGTCGAGCCGCTCGTTCCTCATGAACCGGTAGCCGAGGTTGTTCAGCATCCGTTCGATCTGCGGCGTCTTGTCCGCGATGGGAGCGATGTCGCGGCGGAAGAGATCGATCCCCTCCTCGACGCGCCCCGCGGCGACGAGCTCCATCGGCAGAGACCAGTCCGCGGGCGCCCTCGGCGCGACGATCACGTGTCCCCTCCAGTCGACGAGGAGGGAATCCGGCTTCCCGTCCACCCCGTCGACAAACCGGATGAAGACGCCGGGAATGCCGGTGCCCAGTTCGTCTCCCACCGGAACGACATCGGTGCGCGCGCGGCAGAGGCTGCCCTCGATCGCGTCATCGATACGCAGGCGAAGCCCCCCCTCATCGTGCTCCATGTCGAGACTCTGCCAGGGGCTGAACCGGTACCGACCCACGAGGCGCCTGATGAGCGCCGCGTCCAGTTCCGGCGGTCCCGACCGGACGCGAGGCATGTCCCGGCCGAGGATGAGATCGATCGCCGCATCGCGTCCCGCGGCGAAATCGGCCCATGTGCAGCGGACGGGGATGTCCGGTTCGATCGGCGCGCGGTCCCCGCGCACCGGCGTGGCGAGCGTCGCCCGCGTCGAGACGAAGAACGCGCGCCTGCACTCGGGCAGGCGAACGATCGCCGGCGACGAAAAGAAATCCGGACCCTGCGCGGTCGTCTCGCCCACGAAGATCGCCTGCGTGTTGTAGCGGAGCATCGAGGCGGTCATGGCGGCCGCCGAGAAGGATCTGCGGCTGATGAGGACGTAGAGCCGCCCGGGCCGTTCGAACTTCCCGATCCCCGTGACGCAGTCGACGATGAGGGACGCGAGATTGCCGTTCCCTCCCCCGTTGCTCCGGAGGTCGATGACGAGCCGTTCGGCCGGGCCCTCGCGGACGAACACGGCGAGCGAATCGAGGAAGCCGGCGAAGCTTCGATCGCCGCCGAGATCGACGGCGGCGTTGAAGCGGAAGAGGACCGTCTTTCCCCCCTCGAGTGACTCGAAGGCGTAGTTGTCCCGGCGTTCGTTCGTCACGACCGGGTGCGCGTCGTTCTCCACCCGGCGGATCGTCGACCAGTAGATGCAGGGGAGGTAGTGGACGGTGCGCAGGCGCTCGGCGAAGCGCTCCCCCCCCGCCCGCTCGAAGGTCAGTTCGATCCGCCGCGCGTCGCGCGCGATCCCCTCGGCGGCCAGCCACTCGCCGACCGAGAGGGCCAGCGGACCGCGCTCGAGCCAGCCGGCATCCGTCTCTGCGGTGAAATACCGTCGCATCCGCTCCATCGCCTCGGCGACGGGAGTCTCCTCGATGGCGACGAGGCGACAGCCGACGAGACCGCGGCGTTCCCGGGGAGCGTTCGTCACGTAGAGGCCGTCGTCGAACTGCCAGAGGGCGAGTGGGATGAGGTGCCAGTCGAGGTTGAATGACATGACGTTCGGCAGGCAGTGCGCATCCCGCGGCAGGGCGACGATCCGCGCGAAGCCGGCGAGGATATCGTCCTCGCCGAGGCGGGGAATCTCGGCGGCGAGCTCCCGGACGGCCGCGTCGAACGTCGCCTCGTCCACGTGCTCGAAGAGCGCGGGATGGATCTCCCGCATCCTCGCGGCGAGGGTGTCGAGGTCGGCGACCCACTCCCCGGCCGTCGGCGACGGGGGCAGGCCGCGGTAGATGAGGATCTCGGAGTCGACGAGAACGATCACGCCGAGAAGGAGCACGGCGACGGCCGCGACGGCGAGGAGCGATCCGGCGGCCGCGCCCCACGCGGCTCGGCGCGCGACGAGCGCCGCCGGACCGGCGAGGGCCAGAACGAGCCCCAGCCATGCGGCGATGGCGAAGGCGTCGAACACGGGACCGAAGGGCTGGGCGTGGAGCAGCCAGGCGCCTGCGGCGCCGACGACGAGGGCGGCGAGGCCAACGAGGGTGATGATCCGGATCGAGCGTCGCATGCGTCTCCTTTCACGTGGCGGTCTCCAGGTGAGAATATGCGCACGGGCCAACATCTTTCAACAGAAACCGGCCGAGCGCCCGCGGCGCGCGGAGTTGCCTCTTCCCCCGACGCCGGCGCCGTGCTATCCTGCGGCGAATCCTCTCTGGCCCTCTCGCGCGGGAGACGCCCCTCCGATGACCCGGCGACGCGATCCGGATCGCATGGATGCCCTCGTGGCGCTCGCCGTGGCGCTCGCCGGGCTCGCCGTCTACCTGCGCACGCTCGCGCCGGGTCTCCTGCCGGGCGACTCCGGGGAATTCCAGTTCCTCGCCCGCTTCACCGGCCACGCCCACACGACGGGCTATCCCGTCTTCCTGCTTGTCGCAAGGCTCGTCGCCGGCCTTCACGCGGCCGGAACCGCGTTCCGCGTCAATCTCCTCTCCGCCCTCATGGCCGCCGCCGCGCTCGGCACGCTCTTTTTCGCGGCGCGCTACGCCGGCGCGAGCCGCGCCGGCGCCATCGCGGGCATCGCCGCGCTGGCCCTGTCGTCGACATGGTGGTCGCAGGCGACGATCGCCGAGATCTACGCGCCCGGAGCGGCGGTCGCGGCCGGGGTGCTCTTGTCGGCGATCCTCTGGTGGCGGACGCGGCGGGCGCGCTTCCTCTTCGCCGCGGGATGCCTCGGCGGCGTCGGCATGGGCGTGCAGGTCAGCATCGTCCTTCTCCTTCCCGCCGTCCTCGTCCTCATGATCACGGCGCGGCCGGCGCGCATCGGCGCCTGGGCGGCGGCCGGCGCCGGCGCGCTCCTCGGCGGCGCGGTGACGGTTTTCTGCTTCGCGCTGGTCGATCGCGCCGGGGGGAGCCACGACATCTTCGCCACGGTCTACCGTCCCGCCGCCCCGCTCTGGGGCCTGCGACCGGAGGATCTCGATTCGCCCGTCGAACGGTTCCGCTTCCTCTTCGGGGCCCGCCAGTGGCGTGGAACGATGTTCGCCGACCCGCTCGCCGTGATGCCGCGGCAGGCGCTCGGCTACCTGCGCGTCCTTTTCGCCGACTTCTCGCCGGTCGCCGTCCTCCTCGCCGCGATCGGCACGGTCGCCCTCACGCTGCGCGACCGCCGGCTCGGCCCGGCCCTGCTCGCCGGCCTCGCCGCCCACCTCCTCTACGTGTTCAACTACCCGGTGTGGGACGTCCGCAGCTTCTACATCACCGGCTACCTGCTGCTGGCGATCATGCTCGCCGCCGGGGCGGATGCCGTCCTCTCGCTGGCGCGGCGGACGCGCCTCGTGCCCGGCGCGGCGACGAGCTCCATTCTCTGCGCGGTCCTTTTCGCCGCGATCCTCTGGCCCGTCGCCGGCCCCGCGGCGGCCCGGCTCCGCGCCGGCGAGGCGCAGTTCACCTTCACCGGGCTCCCCGGCCACGCCGGGTTGCGCGCGTGGCACGAACAACTGCTGCAAACCGTTCGCCGCCTCGACGAGAACGCCCTCCTTTTCGCCGGCTGGGACGATCTCTACCCCGCCATGTACGTCGCCCGGATCGAGGAGAACCGGGGCGACCTGCGGTTCGCGCAGGCGGATCCGTTCGCGGCGGGGCCCGATCGAGCGGACGTCATCCTGCCGATCGTCCAAGCGGCTCTCGCCGAACGCCCGGTCTACACGACCGCGCCCCTTCCCGGTCTCGACGGAAGCGGCCTGCGACTCGAGCCCGTCCGGGAGACGTCGCCGGATGAGGCGGCGCTGTATCGCGTCGTCGCGGTGCCGGCAAAGGCCGTTTCGCCGCGCTCCGTACCCGCCGGGGCGCGTTGACACGGCCCGATATTTGCTCTAGAATGCCCCCGCACTGCTCGCCCATTGCATCTCGCCGGGTGACACGGTACTCCAGGAGGTCGACGTCGGCATGGCGAACGTGGTTGATTCGTATCCGCTCTCCCCGCTCCAGGAAGGGATGCTTTTCAACGCCCTCTACGCGCCGCACTCGGGCGTCGATGTCACGCAGATCATCTGCCGGATGCACCACCCGCTCGACCCGGTCCGCTTCGGGGAGGCCTGGCGGGCCGTCGTGGCGCGCCACGCGATCCTCAGGACCGCCTTCCGCTGGGAGGGCCTCGAGACACCCCTCCAGGACGTTTACGGCGAGGCCGACCTCGAATACGTCGTCGAGGACCTCCGCGACCGGCCGGCCGGCGAGCGGGAAGCGCGCATCGAGGAGTTTCTCGCCGCCGACCGCCGCCGCGGCTTCGACATCGCCTCGCCCCCGCTCGTCCGCATCGCCGTCTTCCTCCTCGGCGAGAACGAGAACGTGCTCGTCTGGCCCTACCATCATCTCATCCTCGACGCCACCTCGTTCGCGATCATCCTCGAGGAGGTCTTCGCGCTCTACGAAACGCGGCTCGCGGGGGGCGGCCTCGCACTCGAGGAACCGACCCCCTACCG
>JAFGEZ010000026.1 GCA_016931295.1 Candidatus Krumholzibacteriota bacterium | reverse complement strand
GGCGTCGTCCGCAAGAACCCCATGCCCATCGAAGACTGCGACAACGGCATCGACGACGACGGCGACGGCCTCATCGACCTCGATGATCCCGACTGCCAGGAGTGTCCCTGCGACGGCGAGTGCCCCGACTTCGCGCTCTACTTCACGAACCTCTCCGCATCGAACCGGATCCCCGCGGCGGGACAGGTCGATGCGCGCGGAAGGACGGGCTTCGCGATCTCCTCCCGCAACGCGAGCCGGCTGCTCGCCGTGCAGTTCGGCGCCCGTAGCACGGCGGCCGGCGGAGTGACCTACCAGTTCGCCGGCGACATCGGCACCGATCCCGAGCGCCTGGTCGAGATCCTGATGGTCGACGCCCAGGGCGGCAACATCGCTCCCGAGACGCCCAACACGATCATCACGGATGCGCTCGCGATCCAGTCGATCGAGCGCGGCGCGGCGGTCGCTTCCTTCGCCGGGGGCGACTACCTCGAGTACGATCTCGATCCAGGCGTCGGCGGCCCGGGCTTCTTCGTCGGCTACACTTCCGACATGGACGACGACGCGAACGCGATCCCCATCACGACGGACTGCGACCTGAACGAGATTCTCGTGGTGAACATCGGCGGCGGAGCCGAGTGCCCGGACAACGCCTTCTACTTCGGCGGAGTCGCCACCGAGGGCTCGGTCGACGCGCGGGGCGAGACGAGCTTTCTCATCACCTCGCGCAACGCGCAGGCGCTCCTCGCCTTCTCCTTCGGCGTCAGCACGACGACGGAGGCCGGGGGCGTCCGCTACGAGTTCGCCGATGACATCGGCATCGACTCCGACCGGCTCGTCGAGGTGCTGATGACCAACATCCACGGCGACGAGATCTTCCCCGCGACGCCCAACACGCTGCTGGCGAGCTCGGGCGAGGTGGTGGCCGTGGAGCGTGCTTCGGACCTCGCGCCCTTCGCCGGCGGCGACTTCCTCCAGTGGGACGGCGATCCCGGCGTCGGGGGCCCTGGCTTCTTCGTCGGGTACGTCTCCGATCTCGACGACGACGTGAGCCAGATCCCCGCCACGCCTCCCGGAGACGCCGGGAACTGCCCGCTCAACGAGCTGCTGATCATCCGGCTCGAGGGCGGGATCGTCTGCCCCGACTACGGCCTCTTCTTCGGAGATCAGCCCACGGCGCAGACGCTCGATGCCACGGGCGAGCCCAGCGCGGTCGTCTCCTGCCGCAACGCGGAGCCGCTCCTCGCGTTCCAGTTCGGCGTGAGCGTCACCGGCGCGGCCGGCGTCTACACCTACGAGTTCTCCGGCGACCTGGGGACCGATTCCGAGCGGCTCGTCGAGATCCTCATGACCGAGGCCGACGGCGATTCCGTCACGCCGCAGGCGGTCAACAAGCTCCAGAACGACACCGATGCCGTGCTCGCGATCACGCGCGGCGCGGCGGTGGCGCCGTTCGCGGGCGGCGACTTCCTCGAGTACGACCTCGATCCGGGCGTCGGAGGCCCCGGCTTCTTCGTCGGCTATGTCTCCGACATGGACGACAACGTGAACGTTATCCCGGCGACCGCGGGCGAAGGATGCCCGCTGAACGAGATCCTGGTGCTGCACTTCGCCGGCGTCGAGCAGCCCTTCAGCCGCGGCGATGCCGATGTCAACGGCAAGGTGAACATCAGCGATGCCGTCTGGATCATCCAGATCCTCTTCGGCAGCTTCGTCGAGAAGGTCGACTGCGACGACGCGCTCGATGCGAACGACGACGGCTCGCTGAACATCGACGACGCCATGATCGTCCTGGCGTGGATGTTCCAGCGCGGCGAGGCTCTGCCGCCTCCGTTCCTGACGTGCGGAGTCGACGAGACGCCGGATGGTCTGGACTGCCGTCAGTCGAACTGCATCGTCGACTGAAGGACGTCGCGCGCCGCCGACGCGGCCGGCGAGGCGAGCAGCCCGACACGAACCGAGTTCAGGGAGGATGGAGCATGGTGCTCGTGACAAAGGCGCGCCGCATCCGGCATCTGGCCGCGGCGGTCGTGATCGCCGCCGGCAGCGCGGCCGCACTGGACGCTCAGACCATCCGCGTCCGCGATGGGGACTACTGGGTCGCTCCGGGCTCTGCGGTCCCCCTCGTGCTGTCGATCGAGCTGGACGCGACGGCTCTCGAGACGGACGTGCCCATCACCGGGTTCTCCTTCGGCGTACGGCACGACGCCTCGCGTCTGAGCCTCAAGGAGGACCCGGAGAAGAGCGCCGTGCAGCCCTCGGAGGAGCTGCTGGCCGCGATGGGGCTGGCCAGCGACGAGGATCCGAGCGGGGACTTCTTCCTGATCGACACGGAGATCCCCGGCCAGGCGGGCTTCATCGTAGCGGCCATCCTGGGGCCGCAGGATGACTCGATCTCGCTTCCCGGCGGGAGCGTGCACCACCTCTTCGACGTCGAGTACACCGTCCTCGAAGACGCCGCCGAGGGGCCGTCGGAGGTCTCCGTGACCGGCGATCTCGGCACGCCCCCCGTGGATCTGGTGATCGACATCTCCGGCGGCTTCCCGACGGCGTTCGAGGGCTC
>JAFGEZ010000025.1 GCA_016931295.1 Candidatus Krumholzibacteriota bacterium | reverse complement strand
TGGTTCGACCCGCTCAACGGCGTGCTCGTGGGCGAGCAGGACAGCGAGGATGCGATCTGGACGACCGATGACGGCGGCGTCACGCTGACCCGCGTCCACTGGAACGTCTCCAGCACGCAGCTCAACGCCTGCTCGTTCGCTCCCGACAACCCGCTCGTCGGGGTGGCGCTCGGCGACGACATCGCCGCGTTCTACACCACCGACGGAGGCGCCACCTGGACGGCCGGCACGGTCGACCTGGGCACCTCCTCGTCGGACATCGAGGACGTGCACATGACCACCGCCACCACCGGCTTCGCGGTCGGCGACGGCGGGATGATCCTCAAGACGACCAACGGCGGCGTCAACTGGGTCAGCCAGACCTCGCCGGCGTCGGTGACGATCTACGACGTCTACTTCAGCGAGCCGAACTTCGGCTGGCTGGCGGTCGACAACGGGGCGGTCTACTACACGGACGACGGCGGCGCCAACTGGAACAACATCGCGCTGCCGACCGTCCTCGACGCCAACGAGGCCTATTTGCAGAAATCCACGGGGCTCCTGTTCGTGGGTTGCGACGACGGGTTCGTCTACAGCCGCGACGACGCGGCCACCGGCAATGACACGCCGGTCAGCCTGCCCTTCGTCCTGCAGCAGAACTTCCCGAACCCGTTCAACCCGGCGACGACGATCAGCTTCTCGATCAACCGTGACGATCGCGTGTCGCTGAACGTCTACGACGTGGCGGGTCGGCTCGTTGCCACCGTGCTCGACAAGGAGATGAAGGCCGGCGACTACAACGTCAGCTTCAGGGCGAACGGCCTCGCCTCCGGCGTGTATTTCTACAAGCTCAAGACGAGCGCGAACGAGATGACCAGGAAGATGATCCTCCTCCGCTAGCGCGGACGGGGTTCGTCGCACGGCTGTACGCATCGGGGGGCGGCAGGCGTTGCCGCCCCCCTTTTTCCCGCGCGTCGCCCGGGCGCGCGACAATGGGGGTATCGGCTCATTTGAGGCGGGTACCGTGACAGACGCTTGTTCAAGACGGCAACTATCTGTAAATTGAATACGATACCGGGCACACGGCGGTTCCGCCCCCCGTTCGGGGGAGAAAGGTTGAGGATATGTTTCGACGCTTCCTGTTCGCCGCGATCGCGCTCGCGGCGGTCTCCACGCTCGTCGCGTGCGATGCGGCAGCCTCGCCGGGGGGAAACCCCCTCCGCCTGATGCGCCGCCCCGACATCGCCGACGACGGGCGCATCGTCTTCGTGTACCAGGGCGACCTCTGGCTCGTGCCGCCGGAGGGCGGCGTCGCCAGGCGCCTGACCGTCCACATGGGCACGGAGGACTACCCGAAGTTCTCGCCGGACGGCACGATGATCGCCTTCTCGGGCGATCACAACGAGCGGCGCAACCAGCTGAACGTCATGCCCGCCGGGGGCGGCATGCCCACGCAGCTCACGTTCGAGAGCGCCGGCGGCCGGCCCGTCATGTGGACGAGGGACGGCTCGCGCATCGTCTTCTCCTCCACCCGCGAGAGCTTCATCCGTTTCTTCAAGCAGTTCTTCAGCGTGCCGGCCGGCGGCGGCATGCCGGTCGATCTCGGCCTCGGGAAGGCGAGCTTCGGCTCCTTCTCGCCCGATGGCACGAAGATCGCCCTCAACCGCCACTCCGACCGGTTCTGGTGGTGGAAACGCTACAAGGGGAGCGCCAACACGGACGTCTGGGTCTACGACATCGCGTCGAAGTCCTTCGACAAATTGACCGACTGGGAGGGGAACGACTCCTGGCCGATGTGGACGGGAACCCGCATCTACTTCGTCTCCGACCGCGACGGCGGCGTCTCCAACCTCTTCTTCATCGACACGGAGAGCGGCGAGACGACGCAGGTGACCCACTACGACGCGCACGGCATCACGTGGCCCTCGATGAGCGCCGACGGTTCGAGGATCGTCTTCGAGCGCGATCACCGGCTCTGGACGCTCGATACGGCCTCCGGGGCGGCCCGCGAGGTCGTCGTGTACGCCGAAAGCGATTTCCGCGAGAATATAGTCTCCTGGGTGAATCCGCTCGAGCACCTCAGCTCCTTCGAGATCTCGCCGACCGGCAAGCGGATCGCCTTCGAGGCGCGCGGCGAGATCTACACGGCGCCTGCCGAACACGGCGACGTGCGGAACCTCACCGAGAGCTCCGGCTCGCGCGACCGGAATCCCGCGTGGTCGCCCGACGGCAAGTGGATCGCCTACGTCTCGGACAGGACCGGCGACGACGAGGTCTACCTCATCGACCAGATGGGCCGCGAACCGGAGAAGAAACTGACCTCCTCCGGCCATTTCAAGACGGGGCTGCAGTGGTCCCCCGAGAGCGACCGGCTCCTCTACGGCACCGAGGACAACGCCCTCTACATGCTCGACATCGACGGCGGCAGCCCCGTGCTGATCAACCGGAACGAGCATCGCGACATCCAGACCTACCACTGGTCGCCCGACGGCAAGTGGATCGCCTACGATTTCGCGCGCCGCAACCGGGCGCGCGACATCTGGTTCTACAACGTCAAGACGGGCAAGCACCACCAGGTGACGACCCATCTCGCCGACGACACCGAACCCTACTTCACGCCCGACGGCAAGTACCTCCTCTTCATCACCGAGCGGATGCGCGGCGGCCGGGCCCTCGTGCGGACGAGCCTGATGCCCGAGGAGGAGGAGCCCTTCGTCTTCGACGACGACGAGGAGGCGATCGACGGCGCCGACGATGACGATGCGAACGGGGACGCCGATGACGACGCCGCCGACGACGACGGCAAGAAGGGCCGAAAAAACAAGAAGGACAAGAAGAAGGAGAAGGTCGAGGTCAAGATCGACTTCACGGGCCTCGAGGACCGTATCCGCCGGATCCCGAAGACCGGCGGCCGCGGCCTGCAGAACGTCCAGGCGACCGAGCGGTACTACTACTACCAGATCATGGGCGCCACGCGGATGCTCTTCCGTGTCTCCTACGATCTCTACATGTTCGATCTCGAGAAGCTGAAGAGCAAGAAGGTGGCCTCGTCGATCGTCTCGTACGATCTCTCCGCCGACAACACGAAGCTCGCCTACTGGGACGGCAGCAACTTCAGGATCATGAAGGTCGGCTCGAAGGCTCCCGGCAAGAAGGCCGCCGCCGACGACGACGAGGAGAACGGCGCGCTCGACATCCGCAAGAAGACGGAGATGCGGCTCGACCGTCTCGCCGAGTGGCGCCAGATCTTCAACGAGGGCTGGCGGGTCGTGAAGTACCACTTCTACGATCCGAACACGCACGGCGTCGACTGGGACGAGATCCGCGAGTACTACACGGCCCTGCTGCCCCACGTGTCGACGCGCCAGGAGCTCAACGAGCTCATGACCGAGATGGTCGGCGAGCTCAACGCCTCGCACCAGGGCGTCGGCCGCGGCGAGATGACCGGACCCCCGACGGCGTCCTTCGGCTACCTCGGCGCGAAGCTCGTTCTCGACGAGAAGAGCGGGCTGCCCCGGATCGAGAAGATATTCAAGGCGGACAACCTCTCCACGAGGGCCGTCTCCCCGCTCGACGCCGACTACGTCGAGGTCAAGGAGGGGGACTACCTGCTCGCCGTCGACGGGCACGTCCTCGAGCCCGGCGAGAATCCCTGGACGCATTTCGTCGGCAAGACGCGCAACAAGATCACGATCACGACGAACGACCGGCCGACGCTGAAGGGCGCGATCGAGACGAAGGTCGACCCGATCAACCACGACATCACGCTCAGGTACAATGACTGGGTCGACGGAAACACCGCCTGGGTGGACGAGAAGAGCGACGACCGGATCGGCTACATGCATCTCGCCGACATGTCCACCTCCGGGTGGGTCGAGTTCCGCGAGAAGTTCGAGCAGTACCGCTACAAGGACGGGATCATCATCGACGTCCGGTACAACGGCGGCGGCTCGATCGATTCGCGCATCATCGACTACCTCGAGCGCCAGCCCTACCAGGTGCAGCAGTCGAGGGGCGAAAGCCCGATCTACCGGCCCGACGACGTCTTCACCGGCAAGATCGTCGTTTTGATCAACGAGTACTCGTACTCCGACGCCGAGGTCTTCCCCGCGGCCGTCAAGGAGCGCGGGCTCGGCACCGTGATCGGCGTCCCGACCCTCGGGTTCGTCATCGCGGTGACGCCGCACTACCTCATCGACGGCGGGTATATCCGCAAGACGTTCATCGGCATCTGGAAGAAGAGCACCGGGGAGCAGCTCGAGAGCCGGGGCGCGATTCCCGACATCCACGTCGAGAACACCCCCGAATCGGAGATCGCCGGAAGGGATCTCCAGCTCGAGAAGGCCGTGGAGTTCCTGATGGAATCGATCGGGAACGAGACGGCGGACGACGCCTACGACGTCAAGATCGACGAACGGTAACGGGAGACTGTCAGGGGAACGATCCCGTTGAACGGGCCGGCGGAAACGACCGCCGGCCCGTTCCTTTTTCCGTCGAGGGGGAGGCTACTTGCCGCCCTTCGCCACCAGGTCGGCGTATTCGCTGATCGCCTTCCACTGGCCGTCGCCGTGGAGCTCGGCTTCCTCGAGCACCTTGTGCGCCTGCCCGCTGCCGAGGTAGTGCCCCTTGCGGAAGGCGTGCACCGAGCGGCGACGCCCCTCTCGCGAGGTGACCCAGCGGTAGAGCGTCGGCAGGGTGAGCCCGGTGATGCCCATCGCCTCGGCGGCGAGCTCCGGCGGGAAGATGGCGTCCTGCTCCGCGTCGGGAAGCATGGAGAAGAGCTCGGCGCTCGCGATGTAGAAGACGTTCATGTTGAGTCCCGCCTCGTCGATCCTCGGCAGGACCTCCTCGACGAACGTGTTCGTCACACCGCTGCCCTGGAGCACCAGCGTGCCGTGGTAGGGCTTCTTCGCGGGGTCGGCCCTGCGCATCGCGTAGATCCCCTTGATCGCCGCCGTCGCCGGCGGCAGGCCGATCGCGGCGCGATCGTAGATCTTCTCGGTGGGCCGCGTGACGAAGGGGCAGATGACCGCCGGACGCTTCTTCAGGGCGGCGATGAACATCGGGTAGAGCTCCTGCGGATCCCACGGGGTGAGGGTGATGCACACCCCGGCCGGGAAGTTCTCCTGGAGGAGCTGGAGGGCCTGCGGATCGGCGTGGGTGGGTCCGTCCTCGCCCGTCTTGAGCCCGGCGTGGGCGCAGACGATGACGAAGGGGCGGTACGGCTCGCCGAGGAAGTTGAACCGCGCCTGCTGGCCGATGCCGTGGAGCCGGGCGGTGATGTGCTCGAGGGCGGCGATGAAGGCCCCGTACGAGGAGCCGGCGCCGATGTGCGTTCCGTAGGTCGAGACGCCGGCCATGAAGCCGCCCATGTTGTCCTCGCAGATCCCGCCCGTCGCGATCAGCCGCGCGTTCGGGTTGGAGACGGCGTTGTAGAAGCCCGGATCGAAACCGGCCGCGAGCTTGTTGATGCTCGTCGAACCGAGCAGGTCGGCCGCGGCGCCGAGGAAGGCGCCCCCGGTTTTCCGGTTGAGGTAGCCGAGCGTCTCGCCGAGGGCGGCGCGGAGCGTCTGGCCGGAGCCCGGCTTGTAGACGAGCTCGTCGGGGATCGTCTCGGCCGAGATCCCGTCGGTGTAGACGACGCCGAGATCGGGAACGCCCTCGCGCTTTTCGCGGGCGAGCTTCGTGAGGCGTTTGTCGGCGGCGCCGAGCCGGTCGGCGAAGAAGGAGGCGATCTCCTTCCGCTCCTCGAGCAGCGCGCGCAGCGTGAGGAGGACGTCCCAGAAGTTCTTCTCGATATTCTCCGCCGTGGTGTCGCATTCGGTGAAGCGCGGGAACTCGACGCCGAAGCGCTCCTCGAGCGGTTTCAGGGTCGCGTAGAACTCGTCGGAGCAGAAATCGTGGCCGGCGCCGTGCGACTTGCGCCCCTCGATCCCGTACTGCCAGCCCTTCGTCGTCCGGTAGACGATCGCCGTCGGCTGGTCGTTGACCCGGTCCGTGGCGACCATCTGCGCGGCGAGGACCTGGCGCATGTCGGTGCCGTCCTCGACGTAGATCACGTTCCAGTCATGCAGGTAGCAGAGGTCGATCGGGTTCCACTGGACGTATTCGCCGGGCGTTTCCCCGTCGCGGCAGACGGCGTTGGAGTCGATCGACGCCTGGTTCCAGTCGACGTGCAGCACGAGGTTCCAGAGCTGTGCGGTGGCGGCCGTCGCCAGGGCCTCGGCGACGCGCCCCGGGGTCATCCCGCCCTCGCCCTCGATCACGTGTACCCACGGCGCCGCGGCGCCGAAGGTGTCCATCGCGCCGAACCCCAGGCCGAAGCTCGTCGTGATGCCGACGCCCGAGGCGCCGGTGGAGAGCTTGACGAAGGGGGTCTGCGGCGTCGGGTGGCCGTCGAGGGGCTTTGCCCTGAATTTCCTGAAGAGCGGCGTTTCCTGGGTCGGGTTGCGCCGGAAGCCGATGAGGTCCTCGAGCCGGAGCTGGAACTTCTCGTCCGGCAGCAGGTCCGGTTTGCCCACGCGCGCGCACTCGTTGCGCAGCGCCCACATCGCGTAGAGACCCATCGCCTTGTGCCCGGCGGCGTAGGAGATGAGATCGGCCTCGAGGCACTCGGGATCGCCGATGCGATAGCTCATCGTGTCGAAGAGCAGTCCGGCGACCATGCGGCCGGAGGAGATGCTGCCGCCGGGATGACCCGATTTCGGAACGTAGTTGTAGAGGATGCCGCAGAGGGTGCGGTAGATGAGGTCGTAGTCCTCGTACATCTTCACGACTTCGTCGGAGATGTCGAACCTGTCGAGCGAGGGCCCGATTTCCGCGTAGAACGCGCGGCGGGGTCCGAACTCGAGCTTTTTCAAAGAAATGCGGTCCTTCAAGGCAGAGCCTCCTCGTCTGGGGTGCCGAACGGGAACTTCCTTCGCCTCGATCGCCGTCAGCCCGTTGCAGTATAACGGGTTGATTACTATATAGTAAAAGCATTGCTCTTGTCAACCGTGTTGCGGTATATTCCGGGGGGCTCGGCGCCGCCGCGGGGGCGCCGCAACTCGTTGGAAACGATATGAATAGAGAACAGCCGATACGACATCTTCCCGGCGGCGCGCCGCTGGACGATCCGCGCTCGCCGATCATCCCCCCCGACGCCGCGGCGGCGCGTCTCTTCGCCGGACACGCCGGCATCGATCGGGAGAGCGGCGGGATCGATCTCCTCTGCCGGATCGTCGCCGGCTTCGCCGCCGTTCCCTACGAGAACCTCACCAAGATCATCGCGAAATACGCGTCGGTCTCGCCGGCCGGACGCTTCCGCGATCCGGAGCGGCTCGTCCGCGGATTCGTCGAGGAGGCAACCGGCGGGACGTGCTTCTCCCTGACCTGGTGTCTCGGCGCGATCCTCGCCTCCTTCGGATTCCGCTGTTACCCGGTGATGGCCGACATGAAACGGGAGAACGTGCATTGCGCGCTCGTCGCCGCGGCGGCGGACCGCCGCTGGCTCGTCGACCCCGGCTATCTCATCGGGGAGCCCGTCGAGCTCTCCGGGCGTCCCGTCCGCCTGGCGGCGCCCTTCGGCACGGTCGAGCTCCGCCCGCGGGGCTCGCACCGCTACGACCTCTACACAATCGCCGGCGACGAGGTGAAGTGGCGCTACCGCGTGAAGACGCAACCCGTGTCGATGGAGCGCTTCCTGCGGTTCTGGCGCGACTCCTTCGATCTGCCGATGATGCATTCCCTGCAGCTCACCCGGCTCACCGACGGCGGGCACCTCTACGTACGCGATCACCACCTGCGTCTCCTCGCCGGATCGCGGAAGATCAACGAGAACATCCGCGAGGGGCTCGAGAGCCGCATCGAGGCGGAGTTCGGGATCCCCGGACGCATCACCGCCGAGGCGCGAGAGCTGATCGAGAGGATGAAGTCGACATGGCGACCCCGAGAGCGGGGCGACCGGCCCCCGTCGCGCCCGTGAAGTACGTCGCCGCCCTTCTCCACGGCGGCGGCGTCGACCTCGAAGGCGATCTCTACCCCTCGCTCGCCGATCGCTTCGGCGCCGTCGATTTCGCCGGGGTGGACCGCCCCTTCGATCTCACCGACTACTATCGCGACGAGATGGGCGCGGGCCTCTCGCGGCGGATCGTCTCCTTCGCCGCGCTCGCGCCTCCCGAGGACCTCGCGGCGGCGAAGGCCGCGGCGGCGGCCGAGGAAGACCGTCTCGCGGCGAACGGGCGGCGCGCGGTCAACATCGACGTCGGGTACCTCGATTTCCACAAGGTCGTCCTCGCCTCCTACAAGGAGGGGCCGCAGAAGATCCATCTCGGCCGGGGGGTCTGGGCGGACATCGTCCTCTGCTTCCGCGACGGCGCATGGGGGCCGCTCGACTGGTCCTTCCCCGATTTCCGGACGGGGCGGTACGCGGATGATTTCGGCGAGATCAGGCGGATCTACCGGCGGCAGATCAGGGAGGCGGAGCGATGCGGCGGAGAGAGCGGCGGGACGACGGGCGGCGGGACGACGGGCGGCGGCCGCCGCGAACGGTCGTGAAGACGGCGGCCGCCCGGACGGACGCTTCCGCCTTTTCGGTCACGCCGAGGATCTCGAGAAAGATGCGCGCCTCTTCCTCGATCGGCACGCGGGCGAGACGCATCCCCGACGACCCGGCGCCGAAGTACCGTCTGGAACGGTCCCCGGGTAAGATCTTGAGGCGGTCGGCCGTCGCGGGCTATACTCCGGGCCGACGGGAAGGAGACCCATGGCGCGCGTCACGTTGACAGGCGACCAGTTCACCTTTCTCATCCTGCTGCTCAGGATGGGGATCATGGCGAGCGTTTCCGGCGTGCTCATCACATCGAGCTTCTTCAAGCGCCTGATCTTCCTCGATCGGCGCTCGACCGGCCAGAACTGGTGGCTCGCCGTGCTCTTCGGCGTCATGCTCACCGCCGGCGCCGCCGTGCGCGTGCTCGTCGGGTACGAGGGGATCGATCTCTCCCTCGCCGGCGTCTTCCTGGTCGGTTTGATGGGGGGGATCATCCCCGGGGGATCGGTGGGGTTCTTCGTGAGTCTGCCGGGGACGATCCGCGGGGAGTGGGCGACCCTCCCCCTCCTCGTGGTCGGCGGCCTCGCCGGGGGTCTCATCAGGAGCCGCCTCCTCGACCGCGAGGAGATCTGGGGCTTCTCGCCGATCCCCTTCAGCAACATCGCCCGGGCGATGCGCGTCTTCGTCGCCGAGCGGCGGCTCGATCCCCGCGCGGTGATCCTCCTCAGCGTCCTCTCGCTCGACGTCGTCCGCTGCGTCGTCGCCGAGCGCACCTCGCCTCCCGTCGTCTTCGCAGTGAGCGTGGAGCACTGGTGGATGTGGCTGTTCGTCTGGTTCTCGACGCTCGCCTGCGTCGGCATCCCCATCAAGATCTGGAACAACACGCGGGTCGAGATGCTCCTCGAGGAGCAGAAGGCGACGGCGATGCAGGCCCGCTTCGACGCCCTCCGCCGGCAGATCAACCCGCATTTCCTCTTCAATACGCTCAACGCCGCCACGTCGTGCATCTGGGAACAGCCGGAGAAGACGCGCTGGATCCTCGTCAAGCTCTCGGCGATCCTCCGGCGCCTCCTGCAGCAGGGGGACGATTTCGTGCCGCTCAGCCGCGAGCTCGAATTCATCGAGGACTACCTCAGCCTCGAGGAGGCGCGTTTCGGCAAGGAGAGTATCCGCGTCGAGAAAAAGATCGATCCCCGCGCGATGGACGTTCCCGTTCCCGTCATGATCCTCCAGCCGATCGTCGAGAACGCGGTCCGGCACGGCATCTCGCCGAAAATCGGGGGCGGGACGGTCCATATCTCGGCGGTTCGCGAGGGCGAGCGGCTCTGCATCGTCGTCCGGGACGACGGCGTCGGCTTCGGCGGGCCGGGCGGGTCGGGCATCGGCCTCTCGAACGTGTCGGAGCGCCTCTCGGTGGGCTATCCGGGCGAATCGACATTCAGGATCGATTCCGCCCCCGGGCGGGGAACGACCGTCGCCATCGAGATCCCCGTGGAGAGGAGGCGACATGGCGCCTGAGCGTCAGTTCCTGCGCGTCTTCGTCGTCGACGACGAGGTGCCGGCCCGCCACGACCTGCTGCGCCTGCTCGATCGCATCGAGGGCGTCTCGGTCGTCGGCGAGGCGGCCGACGGACCGGCCGCGGTGAAATCGATCCGCCGCCTGCGTCCCGATCTCCTCCTCCTCGACATCCAGATGCCGGGGCTGGACGGCTTCAGCGTCGTCGAGCGGATCCGGGAGATGGAGGATCCGCCGGCCGTCGTCTTCGTCACCGCCTTCGACGAATACGCCGTCAGGGCCTTCGAGGTACACGCCGTCGACTACCTGCTCAAGCCGATCGACGAGGACCGGCTCGGCGAGGCGATCGAGCGCGCCGGGCGCATCGCCCGCGGGCTCGAGCAGCGTCCCGACGTCGAGGCGCTGCTCGAGGCGATCGGCGCCGTCCCGCAACGTTTCGCCCTGCGCGACGGCGAGCGTCTCGTCATGGTCGATCTCGACGACGTCCTCTACGCGACCGTCGACGACGGCGACGTCGTCGTCGTGACGGCCGCGGCGTCGGGCGTCGCCGCCTGCCGCTCGCTCGACGAGTTCCTCTCGTGGCTGCCCCCCGCGCGTTTCGTCCGGGTCCACCGCTCCTTCGTGGCCAATCTCGGCACGATACACGAGATCGTCCCCTGGACGAACGGCAGCGCCCGGCTCCGCATGGGCGGGCCGGAAGGGCCGGTGATCCCCCTGAGCCGCGCCCACGCGCGCGAGCTGCGCCGCCGCCTGAACTGGTAGGCGCGAGGGATTTGCGTCGCCCGCCAATGCGCCGCGGCGGCGCGGGCCGCCGGCGAACCGGACGCCGCATCCGCCGTTCGACCCGTTTCAGCGACCGTTCGCCCCCGATTTTCGACCGTTCCCCGTTTTCGGTTGTCTCTTCTGTCCGCGGCGGTAGAATCGTCGTCGGGAAGAGCGGCTCGGAATTCGACGGCAGACGCGGGACAACTAAAGCGGGAGGGACGCCCGGCGGGCGCCCTTCCGGAGACGAAGGCGGAACGATGGGAGTCACGCTCGGCATCGACGTCGGCACGGTGAGCGCGAAATGGGCGCTCGTCGGGCCCCGTGAACGGCTGGAAGCCCTGGGCGGGGAGGGCGGCCCCGTGCGCGAGATCCACGATCACCCGGTGAACGGAGACGAAACGGCGATCGGCGTCTCCGGCTACGCCCGCGTCCAGGGCCGGCCGCTCGACGCGGTCGCCGCGCTTCTCGGCAGCCTCCTCGAACGGCTCGCTCCAGGCGAGATCGCCGGGGCGGCGATCACCGGATCGGCCGCCGCGCTCGTCGGGGAAGCCCTCGGTATTTCCGTGGCGAACGAGTTCCGGGCCGCGGCGGTCGGCGTGGGGACGATGTACCCGGACGTCGAGAACATCTTCGAGATGGGCGGCGAGAACTCGAAGTTCCTCCGGATCTCGAACGACGGCGAAACGATCGGGATCGTCGACTACGAGACGAACGGCGACTGCGCCGCCGGGACCGGCTCCTTCATGGACCAGCAGGCGAGCCGGCTGCGGTTCCGTATCGAGGACGTCGGGCAACTCGTCGCCGAGACCTCGCGGGCGCCGAAGATCGCCGGCCGCTGCAGCGTCTTCGCCAAGAGCGACATGATCCACGCCCAGCAGAAGGGATACCGGCCCGAGGAGGTGCTGCGGGGCCTCTGCGAGGCGGTGGCGCGCAACTTCAAAAGCAACATCGCCAGGGGCAAGGAGGTGCGCGGCCGAACGGCGTTCGTCGGAGGCGTCGCGCTCAACCGGGGCGTGGCCGATGCGATCAGGGGGGCCTTCGAGCTCGACGAGGACAGCTTCTTCATCCCCGCTGGGTGCGTCTACATGGGCGCGATCGGGGCGGCCCTCATCGCCCGCGGGGGCGTCGCCGGTTTCTCCGCCGCCGCGCTCGCCGAACGCCTCGACGCCTGCACGCGGCCGGGCGCGCGAAGCTTCCCCGCGTGGCGGCCACTCTCGCGCGATCGTGTCCGGTTTCTCCGCGACCGCGTCGAGCCGTGGTCATTCGAGGGCAAGACGCTCCCCGTCGACGCCTACCTCGGCGTGGACGTCGGATCGGTGAGCACCAACCTCGTCCTCGCCGACGCCGAGGGCCGGGTGATCCGCGAGATCTACCTGCGCACCAGGGCTCGGCCGATCGAGGTCGTCGACGAGGGGCTCCGGACGATCGACAGCGAGATGGGCGGCAAGGTGCGCATCCGCGGCGTGGGCACCACCGGCTCGGGACGCGAGCTGGTCGGCGAGCTCCTCGGGGCCGACACCGTCAACGACGAGATCACCGCGCACAAGACCGGCGCCTCGTGGATCGGCGAGCGGATGGTCGGCAAGAAGGTCGACACGATCTTCGAGATCGGCGGCCAGGATTCCAAGTTCATCAGCATCGAGGACGGGATCGTCGTCGACTTCACGATGAACGAGGCATGCGCGGCGGGGACCGGCTCCTTTCTCGAGGAACAGGCGGAGAAGCTCGACATCAACATCATCGGCGAGTTCGCCGAGCGGGCCTTCTCCTCGGCCCGCCCGTTGCGGCTCGGCGAAAGATGCACCGTCTACATGGAGCAGGACGTCTCGGCGTACATGAAGCGCGGCGCCGGAAAGAACGATATCGTGGCCGGGCTCGCCTATTCGGTCGTCCAGAACTACCTGAACCGCGTCGTCCGGGGCCGGCGGATCGGCAACACGATCTTCTTCCAGGGGGGCACCGCCTACAACGACGCCGTCGCGGCCGCCTTCAGCGAGGTTCTCGGCGCCGAGATCGTCGTGCCGCCGCACAACGGGGTCATCGGGGCCCTGGGCGCCGCGCTCCTCGCCCGCGAGAAGATGACGGCGCTCGGGCTCGAGACGACCTTCCGCGGCTGGGATATCGGGGCGATCGACTACACGATACGGGAGTTCACCTGCAAGGGCTGTTCGAACTACTGCGACATCCAGGAGTTCACCGTCGAGGGCAACCGCACCTACTGGGGCGACAAGTGCAGCGACCGGTACCGCAAGGCGGCGAAGGTGCCGAGGAAGCCGGTCCTTCCCGATCTCACGGCCCGCTACGAGGAACTGCTCGAACGCGATCCCCTGCCGCTCGTCGAGGAGAGCCTCGGTGGGCGGATCGACCGCTCGCCCGCCACGGGCGAGCTGCGGCGCATCGGCGTGCCCCGGGCGATGTACTATTTCGACCGCTGGCCCTTCTGGGGCGCGTGGCTGGCCGCCCTCGGCGTCGAGGCGGTCGTGAGCCCCCGCACGAACAAGCCGATCGTCCATCTCGGCCTCGAATCGATCGTCGCCGAGCCGTGCTACCCGATCCAGGTGGCCCACGGGCACGTCATGCACCTCGTGGGCGAGGGCCTCGACGCCATCCTCGTTCCCAACGTGATCGACGCCGAGACGGACATGCCCGAGATCAACTCCTACGTCTGCCCGTGGGGCCAGACCCTTCCCTTCGTCGTCCGCGCCGTGCCGGCGCTCGACGGCAGGGAGGAGACGATCCTCGCGCCGACGGTCCATTTCCGCGAGGGAAAGCGGTTCGTCGAGCGCGAGCTCTGGCCGCTCGGCCGGCAAACCGGCGCCAGCCGCCGCCGCCACCGCGCCGCCGTCCGGGCGGGGTTCGAGGCGCTCCGGCTTTTCCGCCGCGACCTCGAGACGACGGGGCGCGAGGCGATCCGCACGCTCGAGGAGCGGGGCGAGGCGGGGATCGTCCTCGTCGGGCGGCCCTACAACCTGATCGATCGCGAGGTGAACCTCGACGTGGGGGGCAAGCTCCGCGACCGGTACGGGGCCAACGTCATCCCCTACTTCTTTTTGCCGGTCGACGGGATCGGCATCCGCGACATCGACCGGAACATGTTCTGGAACTACGGCCGCAGGATCCTCCAGGCCGCGCGCTACGCGGGCCAGCGGGACAACCTGCACCTCATCTACATCACCAATTTCAAGTGCGGTCCCGACTCGTACGTCAAGCATTTCGCGGGAAAGGCGGCGGTGCGGCCCTACCTGACCCTGCAGTTCGACGAACACGGGAACGACGCCGGCGTGATGACGCGCTGCGAGGCGTACCTCGACAGCAAAGGAGTGCTCAGATGGTGGAAGACGGCGGCATCCCCCTCTCGGGGCGCCGACTCTGGATCCCCCGGATGTCCTACGGAGGCGCCCGCGCACTCGCGGCGGCGTTCCGCTATCTCGGGGTAGAGGCCGACGTGGTGCCCCAGGGCGACGAGCTGACGTACGAGCTCGCCGGCCGGCACACCTCGGGGGACGAGTGCCTCCCCGCGCGGGTGACGCTCGGCAATTTCCTCAAGGTGACCGAGCGCCCCGGCTTCGATCCGGCGAAGACGGCCTTCTTCATGCCGACCGCCGGCGGCCCCTGCCGGTTCGGGCAGTACGCGCCCTTCACCGAGCGCGTCCTCGAGGAGATGGGCATGGAGGAGGCCATCGTCATCTCGCCGACGAGCGCGAACGGCTACGGCGGGCTCGGCCGGATGGCCGGGCCGCTCCTCAAGCTCGGCTGGTGGGGGCTCGTGATGAGCGACGCCCTGCGCAAGCTCCTTCATCTCTATCGCCCGCACGAGACCGAGGCCGGCGCCGCGGATCTCGCGCACGAGGACTCGCTCGACATCGTCTACGAGGCGATCGCCGACCGCACCGTGCCGATGAGCCGCAAGCTCGGCCGCGGAATCGAGGCGATGGAGGCCTGCCGCGACCGCTTCCGGCGCGTTCCCGTCGATTTCGGGCACGAGACGATGCTCGTCGGCGTCGTCGGCGAGATCTTCTGCCG